>NZ_FPLG01000056.1:0-3064 GCF_900120065.1 Moritella viscosa | reverse complement strand
AATTGATAAACAAGGCTTTTTTGTTTTTCTTTATTGAATATAAGTTTTGCTATTATCAAACATTTCATTTCATTTTACTTTACAAGTCTAACCAGCATGCGACTATATCAGCCATTAACTTGAGCTTGTATTTCACGAAAAGGATTATAGTAATGCATTCTTTGCTGACGGCTGCTGATGGCCGAAAAATAAAATTATTTGCTTGGCTACCAGAGCAAGAAGTCCGTTACGTTATGGTGTTAAGCCACGGCATGGCTGAGCATATACAAAGATATGAAGCTTTTGCGCTGGCTTGTAACACAGCAGGTATTGCGGTTTATGGTGCTAATCATCGTGGTCATGGTAACGATGCGCCAGTATTAGGCCATTATGCGGATGAGGGGGGCTGGCTGAAAGTGATCAGTGATCTCGACCTTATCATCGATGATGTAACTCAGCGCCATACCGTACCCTTAATATTATTTGGCCACAGTATGGGATCCTTCATTGCTCAGCAATATGCCATCTTACATGGCAATAAGCTTAAAGGTTTAATACTCAGTGGTTCTAATTACCAAAACCCACTCATGTATAAATTGGTAGGCATAGCGATTAAAATCGAAAAAATGCGTATCGGTGCAAGATCGCCAAGTCGTTTCTTAGACTTTGTGTCGTTTGGTGCTTTTAATCGTAAATTTAAACCAGTACGAACAACATCGGATTGGTTAAGTCGCGATCAGAAACAAGTCGATAAGTACATTCATGATGATTATTGTGGTTTCTCGTTTAGTCCACAATTTTGGTTGGATTTTATGTCTGGTTTAATCAGCATTAGCCAAAAATCAGAAATAGCAAAAATCCCGAAGCATTTACCTATTTATCTTTTCAGTGGTGATAAAGATCCGGTCGGTTTACAAGGTGAGGGTGTATTAGCATTAAAGCTGCATATGACTAACAATGGTTGTGAGAGGGTACGATGTAAACTTTATCCTGATGGTCGTCATGAAATGTTAAATGAGTCTAATGCGAATGAAGTATTCAATGACGTAATAACTTGGGTTATATCAAAAATAATCGTATAGAAGGAGGCTTTTAAGCTTCAGTTGAAAGTGTGTTCCGCTTCAGTTTTAGTTGATTTTTGCTAAAGCGAAACGCTTTAATTTGACACCTTGTCATTAGTGTGAAATATGTTGCATTTATTACAAACTTGTTGCAATGTGTAGGTTAATAAAGCAATTCGTACAGATGTTTAAAACAATAGAAGATTATTCTTCCGTTGCTGGCAGATGAGGAATTGTGGCCAATACATATATTTCAACGGAGTGAAGCTATGACTGCCAATACCCAGTCTAATGAAACAGGTTCTCTGGTTTTCCATGGGGAAATCAACCAAGAACAACAACAGATCCTAAATCCTGAAGCAGTTGCTTTGTTGACTGAGTTAGTCGAAAAATTCGCACCTCAAGTTGATGAGCTACTTAATCAACGTGTAAAAAAACAAGCGCGTATGGATGCTGGTGAACTCCCTGATTTTTTACCTGAAACGGCACATATTCGCGAAGGCGATTGGAAGATTCAAGGTATCCCTGCAAAACTTCAAGATCGTCGTGTAGAAATTACTGGTCCAGTTGACCGTAAGATGGTGATTAATGCACTAAACGCACGCGTTAAAGTATTTATGGCAGACTTTGAAGATTCATTCGCGCCAACATGGGGCGGTGTGTTAGACGGTCAGGTTAACTTACGTGATGCAGTAAATGGTACGATTGAATATACTAACCCTGCGAACGGTAAACACTACTCTTTAGATGATGATCCAGCAACACTTATCTGTCGTGTTCGTGGTCTGCATTTACCAGAAAAACATATTACTTTTAACGGTAAAATTGTACCGGGTTGTTTAGTCGATTTTGCACTGTATTTTTCTAATAACTATGAAACGTTATTAGCAAAAGGCGCAGGCCCTTACTTCTACGTACCTAAGCTGCAAAGCCACCATGAATCAAAATGGTGGAGTGAAGTATTTAGCTATGCAGAAGACAAAGTAAATCTAGACCGCGGTACAATCAAAGCTACACTGCTCATTGAAACTATCCCCGCTGTATTCGAAATGGAAGAAATTCTATATAGCATGAAAGAGCACATTGTTGCGCTTAACTGTGGTCGTTGGGATTATATTTTTAGCTATATTAAAACACTGCGTAAACATGCAGATCGTGTATTACCAGATCGTCATTCTGTAACGATGGACAAATCTTTCCTTAGTGCTTATTCACGTTTATTAATCAAAACATGTCATAAACGTGGCGCTCTTGCAATGGGCGGTATGGCTGCATTTATTCCAGCCAAAACAGCTGAAGAAAACGATAAAGTATTAGCTAAAGTAACCGCAGATAAGACCCTGGAAGCAAAAAATGGTCATGACGGTACTTGGGTTGCTCACCCTGGTTTAGCAGATACTGCAATGGGTGTGATGAACGAATATATCGGTGCAGGTAATGCTAACCAAATTAACGTTTTACGTGAAGACGATGCACCGGTAACGGCTGCTGAGTTACTTGAACCTTGTTCTGGTGAACGAACTGAAACGGGTATGCGTTTAAATATTCGTATTGGTGTTCGCTACATGGAAGCATGGATTTCTGGTAATGGTTGTGTGCCTATCTACGGCTTAATGGAAGATGCAGCAACCGCAGAAATCTCTCGTGCGTCAATTTGGCAGTGGATCCAGCACGGCAAAACATTGAGCAACGGTAAAATTGTAACAAAAGAGTTATTCTGCCAATTACTACAAGAAGAGCTTCTGGTCATTCGTGATGAAGAAATTGGTGTTGAAGCTTACGAGCAAGGCCGTTTTGTTGAAGCGTCTAAATTGTTTGAAGAATTAACAGTCAGCGATCACCTTGCTGAGTTTTTAACGCTGCCTGGTTATGATTTCTTAGATTAGAAATTTTTGGAATAGGGCGAGGTTAGATTATCTCGCCCTGTTCTTGTTGTATCAAGTATTAAAATAATTATTAAAGGAATAAAAATGTCTATATACAAAAATGATATCGATGCAGTTACTACACTAAAAGCTGAACAA
>NZ_FPLG01000031.1:0-867 GCF_900120065.1 Moritella viscosa | reverse complement strand
AATGATTCTGCTACATCACAATTCACCGTGCGGATAATTCTAGCACCGTGTTCGTCGAGCTCTTTAGCCTTAGAAATCAGCTTGGCTAACTCTGCTTTATCTTTAAAAGGTATCTTGGTCGTCACCGATAAAACGGCAGGTTTAACCCCGTTATCCGATGATAGGGTTAAGGAGCCGTAGCCACTTAAATCTTCGCCAGCTAATTTGAAACTGCATTTTATTTTGGTTTCATAACCTGGTACTTGCCAACCATCGAGCGCTATCATAAAAACACGTCCTTAACCGGTTCAAGTTCGTGGCTGCTACCTACAAACGCACAAAACGCCCAATACGCTTTATCATCACCAAGACCTTGTAACTTATCCGCTAAGCCTTTGGCTGAATTGGCGCTGATGCTGATGCAATTTAAGCCGGTGTTAACTGGGTTAAATTCAGTTTCCGTTAAACGCACATCACGCAGACCCTTTAACTGCTTACACTCTGCTAATGCGCTATCAATATCGCTAATAAGCGCTTGCCCTTGGGTTTTAACCAGTGCTAATGATGTCGCATGATATTGCCGCTTAAGCGCGGGTATATACCGCTTATCATTCAATACCGTCCACTCAAGGGATTGTTCACTGCCTTGAGGTCGAGTGAGTTTATCTGCATCTAATGTTGCTAGACTCGCAGCATAATGGCCGCATTCAACAAAGCCGGTTAATGGACAATAGTCATTAATAACGGCTAATTGCTTGGCTAAATCATTCGGACTATCAGCGCTAACCCACAAGACCAGGGCATTAAAAGCCGTTGGTCTGAACTGACGGCTTTCATCTTTGATGGCGCTTGCCAATAAGACCGCGCCCTCTGCAGTTGTGCAAAGGG
>NZ_FPLG01000055.1:0-43601 GCF_900120065.1 Moritella viscosa | reverse complement strand
TAAGCTAACAATCTTTGAGTTGAGGTGACTAAAGACATCAATAATGAAAGTGACAATCACCAAATAAATTTAGCTGGAACCACCACGTCGATCCATGTTGTAATGAGTCGTAACAAGGGCGCCTTCTATTTACTCGTTATTATTACTCTCTGTTTTACTATCAGCTTTATCTGTTTTACTGGGCATTAAATTAGCAAGTAATTCCGTCGGCATTGGAAATAAGATAGTGGAGTTTTTCTCACTGGCGATTTCAGTTAGCGTTTGAAGGTAACGCAGTAGGATCGCATTTGGTTCTTGGGCTAGCTTAGCCGCAGCTTGGACTAATTTGTCGGATGCCTCCATTTCCCCTGAAGCATGAATAACTTTTGCCCGTCGTGTTCTCTCTGCCTCCGCTTGACGTGCGATGGCTCTGATCATGGTTTCGTTTAAATCAATATGCTTGATTTCCACATTAGATACCTTGATCCCCCAACCATCGGTACGTGAATCTAAGATTGCCTGAATATCGACATTGAGCATTTCTCTGTTAGCTAACATTTCATCCAGTTCATGTTGACCTAATACTGAGCGCAGTGTTGTTTGCGCCAATTGTGAGGTGGCTTGCAGAAAGTTTTCGACATTGATTATGGCTTTTTGTGAATCAATCACTCGGAAATAAATGACGGCATTAACCCGTACTGACACATTATCCCTACTGATGACATCCTGACTCGGTACGTCCATGACAACAGTACGTAAATCGACACGTACCATTTGTTGAACTATTGGGATGACAATGATCAAACCAGGCCCTTTTACTTTTTCAAAACGGCCAAGGAAAAAGATAACCCCACGTTCATATTCACGTAAGATCCGAAACATACTAATGATTAACAGGAGCAATAAAAATATAATTGCACCAGTAAATAGCATACCGCTATTGAGGATTGCTTGCATCGTTAACCTCCGATTCAGAGATTGGCAATAGGATTAGCGTTAAACCATCAATGCCATCTATTTGTACTACTTGCCCTGTGATTAATTGGTGTGGGCAATAAGCTGACCAACGTTCACCGTTTATATTAATATACCCTTGGCCGATAAAGCCCTTATCTATGATTACCTCAGTACCAATTAATGCTTCTCTACCACTGACTACTTTGTTTTTCCGCATATTCCAGAGGTAGCCAAATATAAAGATAAAAAACAGTAGTGAGAGTACAGCCACGGCAGCGATAAGTTGTAGCGATACTTGAAATTGCGGCAGATCGCTATCAAATAAAAATATCGATCCGAGTGTAAAAGCAATAATTCCACCGAGTCCAAAGATACCAAAACTGGGTGACATAGATTCTGCAACAAGTAAGGTTATCCCCAGTAATAAGAGACCTAATCCGACATAATCAATGGGTAGCAGCTGGAAGGCGTACAGTGCAATAAACAAGGAAATTGAACCTGTCACACCTGCGATCCCAACACCGGGACTATAAAATTCGAGTAAGATGCCATATACCCCGATTAGCATCAGAATATAAGCAATATTAGGGTCGGTGATAGTGCCAATAAAGTTACTGCGCCAATTAGGCTGGCGTAGTTCTAGTGGACTGTTAGTTAATGTTAGTAGTCTTTGCTGTTGTTTGATGGTTATGTATTGACCGTCAAGTTTTTGCAAGAGATGCTGTGGTGATTGCGCTAACAGATTAATCACGTTTTTATCCAGAGCTTCGACCGCCGTTAAGGTTGCGGCTTCTGTCACCGCTAATTCAGCCCATTCGACATTACGCTTACGCAGTTGTGCTAATGAACGAATATAGGCAACTGCATCATTGAGCACTTTCTTTTCCATGGCACTTTTTTCAGTCACTTGTGGTGAATCAGATGATGTGGGCGAGGGCTGTTGTTCTTCGGTGTCGGTGTTCGGTGAATCTGATTTGGAGTCTGGTTTTGTACTAGGTGTTGGCTCGGTTGTTGGTTGGTAAGGGTTTGCTGGTTTCTTATCCCCTGTAGGTAAAGGGTTACCTATACTGACTGGCGTTGCAGCGCCTAATGTGGTCGTGGTTGCCATTGCAGCTATATGGCAGGCATAGAGAATATAAGTCCCAGCGCTGGCGGCTCTAGCTCCTGGTGGATGCACTAAACAGGCGATGGGAACATTTGAGTTTAATATCGCCTGGTTAATATCCCGTAAGCTCGATACTAAGCCTCCTGGAGTATCGATGGTAATGATGATTAACGGTGGTGTCGAATGACCATTATCACTTCTTTCAGCATTTTTCAGGTTATTTGCGTGGCCAATTTCGCTGGTAAGGTAATGGCTAACTGCGGGACCAATTGCGCCTTTGATTGTTAATACCGGTACTGGAGTACCACCTTTATTAATGGCCGCTCCTGAAGGTTCGGCTAGGTTAGCATTTAGCATACTACTGTAGAGTAGTAATATGCTTATCAGCCAGTAATACATAGGTAATACCTCACAATCATATTAACTCTATTTTAGATCATGAATACCATACCGGCGTCTTTACCGGTGTTAATAACAATCCACATACCCTTGCTGTATTCACTTTATGCGAGTTTGAATTGGCTAAGTAATGTTTCTAATTGTTCTCCTGCGGTAGATAAATCTGTAGAAACTTGTGTTGTTTCATGGCTTGATTCTAGTAGTTGCGCGACCACATCACGGATATTAACCATGTTACGATTAATTTCATCGGTTACCGAGCTTTGTTCTGTTGCGGCTGTAGCAATATGGTTTGTCATTTCATTAATTGCATCAACAGCATCGGTGACAGCAGATAGGCTACCGCTGATTTGGGTTGATGATTGCATCGCGTGGGTGCTGGTCTCTTGACTGGTTTTCATCGCACTCACGGCTTGGGCAACAAATTGGTGTAAACCATCGAGCATAACCTTGATTTCTAGTGTGCTCTCTTGTGTGCGACTTGCTAAGCTGCGGACTTCATCTGCGACAACCGCAAAGCCTCGACCTTGTTCGCCGGCTCTGGCTGCTTCAATTGCAGCATTGAGTGCGAGTAAATTGGTTTGATCGGCAATCGCCCCGATAACTTGTAATACATGATCAATTTTTTGCGATTGGTCGTGTAGGGAACTCATGTACCCGCTAGCTTGCTCTACATTATCAACCAAAGTAGTGATGGCTGTGCTAGACGTTCTGACATTGTTTTGCGCTAATAAAGAATCCTTCGTTGCCATTTGTGTTGCATCGGCGACTTGAATGACGTTTTCTGCAACATCATTTGCTGTTGCATTCATTTCGGTGACAGCAGTGACCACTTGATCTGTTTCATTATTATGGATCGTTAGTTGTTCCGTGGTCTTTTTAGTTTGTTGGCTGAGGTTATTGGCAGAGTCTGATACTTGATGGGTGACATCAGCCACAGCGCTAATGATATGTTGTAATTTAGTGGTGAAACGATTAAATGCACCACCAAGTAAAGCTATTTCATCACTTCCTTTGATATCTAATCGACGGGTTAAATCACCTTCGCCATCTGCAATATCATTGAGCGTATTGAGCATATCATTAATTGGTTTTGCCAGACGTTTAGCAATCCATAACATAAATAAACTAGTTAGTATGACGAGTATAATGGCACTCGTAATCGCTAATTTTATTTGCGTATAAAATTGTTGCCACACTGAATGGCTAAAAGTAGTTAAATCATTAGCAATATCATCTACATATACACCAGTTCCAATAAACCAATCTGTGCCTGTAATCGGTGCGGAATAGCTTAACTTAGGCTGTAATGTATCAGTACCTGGCTTAGGATATACATACTCAACAAACCCACCACCTGACTGACTGGCTTTTATTAATTCTTGAATAAGTAAAACGCCGTTTTTATCTTTTAGTGAAAATCGGTTTTGTCCTTGGTTTTTTTCGTTACTTGCATCAGCGATATTGATTCCTTTACTGTCGTAAATGAAAAAATAGCTAAGGTTCTTGTCACCATAACGTGCGTGTTTAAGGATATCTCGTACGTTTGCTAATGTTTGTTTTTGGGTTATATTCTGCGCCTTAGCGTTAGTAATTTCTCGTTGCACTATTTTTTGTGTTATTTTTACTGCATCACTGATTTGTTTTTGTCGTTCTGTGCGTAGTAGCAATTCATGATCATGGATCATGGTTGTTACTGAGTTAGTCTGTAAATTAGTAATTATTGCTAATGTGGCTAGCAATGAAATAACCATAGGAACTATCGCAATCAGTAGTAATTTATTCTGCATTTTTAAATTATCCATGACCTAACCTTATACTCCATTAAAGATGACTGACTGTCTTTTTTATTAAGTCACCTTTTTACCTATTTTTATATATTTACATGTTCAAATTGTTAACTGAGTGTTTATTTTTTGTTTTTTTTAACTGTTTTTTTTAACTGTTTTTTCTAGATTGCAGATAGCAATGTATATAACACTGTGTTTTTTTCTTGTTAAAGCCTGTGCTGGAAGGCGCTGAGACTGATTTTTATGAATATTACGAATCAATTCATAGCCTTTCTGTTGCACTTATTTCATTTGAAATATAATGTCTTGTTATTTTAACTGTACGATATTTGGTTGCATGTTAATCAGTTGTGGGTATTATGTTTATCTGTTTGTTGGGTATATAACCTGATAATGTGCGTTTCACATTATCATTAGTCTTAAGGAAGGGATGTTGATGGAAGCTTTAACAGAGTTTATTTCTGCGGTAAATAGTGTTGTATGGGGTGTACCTATGCTCGTTATGATCCTTGGGGTAGGACTATTCCTATCTTTAGGGTTGAAATTAATACCTATTTTAAAATTAGGGACCGGTTTTAAGCTACTTTGGGCCGGACGTTCAACGACGTCAGGCGACAAAAACAAAGGTGAAATTACACCATTTAATGCGCTAATGACATCACTTTCTGCCACTATTGGTACAGGTAATATTGCGGGTGTGGCAACGGCTATCTTTTTAGGTGGACCAGGTGCGTTATTTTGGATGTGGTGTACTGCGTTAGTGGGCATGGCAACTAAGTATGCCGAAGCTGTATGTGCAGTTAAATATCGTGAAACGGATGAGAATGGTAACCACGTTGGTGGACCAATGTATTACATCAAAAATGGTTTAAGCAGTAAATGGGCTTGGCTCGGCACTGCGTTTGCTATCTTTGGTTCAATTGCTGGTTTTGGTATTGGTAACACAGTGCAATCAAATTCAGTTGCCGATGCTTTATCAAGTAGTTTTGGTATCCCACCAATGGTCTCTGGTTTAGTGATGATGGTACTCGTTGGTTTAGTACTGATGGGCGGTGTTAAGCGTATCGCTGATGTGGCGGGTAAATTAGTACCGTTAATGGCTATTTTCTATATTGGCGCTGGCTGTGTAGTGCTGATAATGAACGCGAGTGAAATTCCTGCCGCATTTGCTTTAATCATTGAAAGTGCATTTACACCAGTCGCTGCACAAGGTGGTTTTGCCGGAGCTGCTGTTTGGGCTGCTATTCGTTTTGGTGTCGCACGTGGTGTGTTCTCTAACGAAGCGGGTTTAGGTAGTGCGCCAATTGCGCATGCTGCTGCACAAACCAATGATCCGGTTAAGCAGGGTCTTATCGCTATGTTAGGTACCTTTATTGATACTCTTATCGTTTGTACTATTACGGGTCTTGCGATTGTCGTTACTGGCGCTTGGACATCGGGCGATACGGGGGCAGCATTAACATCTGCAGCGTTTGCAAGTGCATTACCTGGTGTGGGTAACTATATTGTAGCGATTGCACTGTCAGTATTTGCCTTCACTACTATCCTTGGCTGGAGTTTCTACAGCGAGAAATGTGTGCAATATCTATTTGGTGTTAAAGCAATTGTACCATTCCGTATTTTGTGGATCATTGCAGTGCCAATTGGTGCAACAAGTTCACTGAGCTTTGTTTGGTTACTTGCTGATACGCTGAATGCAATGATGGCACTGCCGAACTTGATTGCACTAGCGCTACTGAGCCCTGTGGTATTCAAGCTAACGAAAGAGTATTTTGACAAGCAAGGCGAAGCTGCTAAGAGTCGTAAGTAGTAAAAGTCTTTTCTAAAGCTCGATTGCTAACAAGTACGATTAAACCCCAGTTTGATTTTCTTTGGAAAATTGGGCCGGGGTTTTGTTTTTATCCTGCCACAACTAATATTATTTATTGCCTGTCACTCTATCTTTCGCTAATGTGTTTTTATAGATAGTCATTTTATAAAAATACGAATGAGCAGGGAAAGACATTAATATGAGTTCAAATAAATTAGCTACGCAGCTTGTCTCGGCAGGACGCGATAAAAAATTCTCACACGGTGCAGTGAACCCCGTTGTTCAGCGCGCATCATCAATTGTATTTGACTCAGTTAAAGCGAAAAAAGCAGCAACAGCAAAACGTGCTGACGGTGAGTTATTTTACGGTCGCCGTGGTACGCAAACTCACTTCTCATTACAACAAGCTATGACTGAGCTTGAAGGTGGCGAAGGTTGTGCCCTTTATCCTTGTGGCGCAGCTGCTGTCACTAACTCTATTTTGTCATTTGTGAGCGCTGGAGATCATATTTTAATGACGAGTGCTGCCTATGAACCAACGCAAGATTTTTGTAATGTCATGTTAGCTAAAATGAACGTAGCGACAACATATTATGACCCTATGTTAGGCGAAGGTATTGTAGGATTAATGCAGGCGAATACCAGCGTGGTATTTCTAGAGTCACCAAGTTCAATTACCATGGAAGTACAAGATATTCCGGCAATTGTAAAAGCGGTTCGTGCGGTAAATCCAGAGGTTATTATCATGATAGATAATACTTGGGCGGCAGGCGTGTTATTCAAAGCCTTTGAACATGATATTGATATTTCAATTCAAGCTGGCACCAAATATATTATTGGTCATTCTGATTACATGTTAGGTACAGCCGTTGCGAATGAACGTTGCTGGGCACAATTACGTGAACAGTCATACTTAATGGGTCAAATGGTTGATGCTGATACAGCGTACATGGCGAGCCGTGGTTTACGTACTATGGGTATTCGTTTAAAGCAGCATGAAGCGGCAAGTATTAAAGTGGCGAATTGGTTAAGCACCCGTCCAGAAGTCGAACGTGTTAATCACCCTGCATTACCAAGTTGTAAAGGGCATGAGTTTTACAAGCGTGATTTTAAGGGTTGTAATGGTTTATTCTCATTCATTCTTAAAGAGCAACTGAGCAAAGAACAGCTAGCTAACTACTTAGATAACTTTGCCCATTTCAGCATGGCGTATTCGTGGGGCGGTTATGAGTCATTAATCTTAGCTAACCAAGCTTCTGAACTTAACCGTATTCGTCCTGCTGGCAATGTCGATTTCACTGGTACATTGGTACGTTTACATATCGGTTTGGAAGATGTTGAAGATCTTATTGCTGATTTAGACGCGGGTTTTTCTCGATTAAAATAAAGCGCTCTTGTAAAACGCCTGCTTAATTACGCCATTATTGTATAGAGCCTATTAAACACAAAGGTTAGAATCCGCATAACGGATAAATATTACTGGGTAATATTTATCCGTTATCGCAATAGAATCTTTTAACATTGGATAGAACCAATATTAAAAGTAAGATATTCTTCTTAATGTTGGATCTATCCAATAAATATCTAACGTTTCAGTATCTACTAGCACATTACTTAAGTGGAAATCGTAAAAATGAATTCCTTTATTTGACATTTTTCTATAGTCACAATATATATTTTCTAACAATATAGTTTTATTTTCTTCAGACTCATCTCGCAACATATACTCTTTAGCGGTGACTTGATTATGAATTCTTTCGTAAATTATGGCCCCTGAATATTTGCGTATGTTGGTAATGAAAAAACCTGCACCATAAACCTTAGGTGTATTAATACCAATTTTATGAAGTTTTTTAATATTCCTAAATTCTCTAATTGTTTTAATGTTTAGGAATAAGCGCTCTGCAATAATTTCACGAAAAAAAAACTTTAATTTACTATTCGTATTACCATATTTAGTAGTCGTTATTTTCATAAATAAATTTTTTTCTTCGTTTGTTTTAATAATGGAAGAAAATTGAACTTTTTCAGATAGATGTAGATCAATAGTTTTAATATTTAAAGGCATGGTTTTTTTGTTATTTAAAATAAAACATTTTTCTTTGATACCATCAATGGTTATATCTGTAATCATGACTATCTCGATGTTGGGCTAGAAAATATAACTAAATTTCATAAAGAAAGTGAGGATAACAGATATTTTTTGATACAATAGAGGTTGTGCCTATACAAAGCACATTCAACTTAATATAAAGAATATAAAGGGTATAACGTATATAATTGAAATAGTTTCAGCGTAAAACCCTACTTTAAAACATTGAGGTGGCCTTAAATATTAAACGTTACAGCTTATAAATTAAAAACTTAATTTTTTACTGATCTGGTGAGCTTGAGTTTCAGGTTAATAGCCGTAAATAATGATATTAATAGATGTTTGGTTCTTTTGATAAATATTAAATAAGCTTAAACCTATTTTCTTTCCATTCACTTGTAACAACCATGGCCTCAGAATAATTGCTGAAGTACCTTGGTTAGTCTTATTAATCCACTTTCGTCTGGTATCCCAAATCGTAGCGCATTTTTCTCATCACATAAGCGTACATAGACTCCTTGCTGGCACAGTAATGTATATATATCCTGAGCGTTATCTAGCTGCACTGTTTTAAATAATGCAGAGCCTGCAATAGGACAATCAAAAGTCGTCATTAATAATTGTTCGAGTGCGGTGGATAAGGTGGTTAGGCTTAATGATTGCTGTTGCTGCCATTGCGTATCTAGCAAGGCTATTTCGGTAATATATTGTGCTGGCCCATTGACTTCCCACGGACTGGATAATTGTGCCAATGCTTGCAACCACTGCGGATGTGCACTTAAAAACCCCAAGCGGATCCCTGCTAAACCAAAAAATTTACCCACTGAGCGTAATACCAATAGGTGCGGATTATTTGTGTGCACGATAATCGACTGACTTGGTTTTACTACATCCATAAAGGCTTCATCAAGGATTAGCCAGCCTTTTAGCGTTTGAATGTTATCGAGTAATGCCAGTAACGTATTACGGGAGAGCAGTTCTCCCGTCGGGTTATTAGGGTTGATCACCACGACAATACAGTTTGCAGTTAATTGCTCTGTTGTTGGTAAATCAACATATTGTTGAATAGTAAAACCTTGTTCACGCCATGCTCTTTCATGTTCTTTATAACCGACTTGCGGTAACCATACCGTTATTTTACCTGTACTATGTTCAGCTACGTGTTGTTTAAATATGCTGGGTAGTTGCTTTATCACGGCCTGACTGCCACTGGTTGCAACAATATTGTTAGTACTATAATAGTGTCTGGCAGCGAGAATGAGTGATTGGCTCGGTTGTGGTAGCTGTTGCCAAATATACGTTGGAATTGCTGGTATTGGATAACTAGATGGACTAATACCTGTGGAGAGATCTAGCCAGTCGTTAATGGATCTGGCGTATTGTTGTGCAACTTGTTGCAGTTGCCCTCCGTGGACTAATGTCATCTATAATTCCTTGTTTACAATTTGTTAAATATTATCTATTTGAACAAGAGTGATTGCGTTGTTAAATATAATCAATGATATAAGAGTAACCAGTTACATATGAGTAATCAGGCTAATGAAGAAATAGCTGATGATAAAGATAATCGCTGCATTACGCACTAAGTGTAAACTGGGTTCTATATCTGCAGTATTTACCTGCGGGCCTTGGCCTAGGGTGACAGATTCAATTATTTTTCCATGATAAATTCCTTGTCCACCCAATGAAATATTTAATACGGTAGCCCCTGTTGCCATTGCCCAACCACCATTTAAACTTTTATATTGTCGACCTTGGCATAAGCCGTTACGTAGCGCGTTGAACATGCTGGTATGGCGAGTCAATAAAGCCTGAGTTGCATACAGTAAACTCGATATTTTCGCGGTTGGCCAACCGAGTAAATCATCCATTCTAGCAGCACACCAACCAAAATATAAAAACTGTGGATTCTTATAACCCCACATGGCATCAAGTGTGTTCACCAATCGGTGTAGGATAACTAAGGGGGCACCGCCAATGGCAAACCAAACTAATGATGCGATGACCGCATCATGGCCATTTTCTAATACGGATTCAGTGGTCGCTCGTGCAATTTCTTGTTCGGTTAGATTGCTGGTATCTCGGCTTACTATGTATGAGCAAAAATGCCGAGCTTGTTGAATATCCCCATTGTTCAAGGGAACAGCTATCTGTTTGGCATGCTTAACCAGACTATTATAACCAATGGCAGAATAAACAATAACAGCGTCTAAACACCAGAATAGGAACGTATCTTGATGCAATAGGTAATATCCCAAGGGTAGGGGAAGGGTGAGTAAAGCCCAGCTAAAGGTGCCTAATAATCTGGCTTGCCAAGGTTTATTACTTTTATTGTTACTCTTTTTATTTAACAAACGCTCTAACTTGTTGGTGATATTACCAAAGCCTACCAAGGGGTGATAACGATGTGGTTCACCCAGTAAAATATCCAGTATAAATGCTGCAGCAAGTATCAAGCTGACGCTCATATAATCATTCATGCTTGCAATATATCGCTAATAGAAAAAGACTGTTCGAGATGATCAAACTCTGTGGTAGATACACAACAATTCGCGTACAGCGGCAGTTCATCATTAGCGGAGTTTTGATTAACCTGCTCTAAGAAACAACGTAAAATATCGCCGTGGGTCATGATCAAAATTGCTTGTTGTGGATAGGTTTCGGCAATTTCAATTAACGCATTTTTAAAACGTCGCGCACAATCTTCGCCAGTTTCCCCATTGGGTGGTGCATCTGCGGTCACCTGCAAGAATATATTATTGTAATCGGAATGTGTGTTGACGTCAGTAATGAGTGATCCTTGCCAATCACCGAAGTGTCGTTCGATAAGTGCTGGGTGTTGTTGCAGCGGCAGAGCAAGTGTTTGATTAATGATATTGGCGGTCAACTCCGCCCGTGGTAGTGGGGAGCTAATAATACGATCTATTACTGGTGTTTCTAATAGCTGGGCGAGGCTTTTAGCTTGTATTAGGCCTGTTTTTGTCAGGGGGCTGTCTAGCTGCCCTTGGAGTTTTTGTAATTTATTCCATTGAGTTTCACCATGACGGGCGAGAAAAAATAACGTTTTCATGATTAATTAGACAACATATTTCGAGATATAATAAGTCATAATTTTATCATGATAGTGAAACTCTGAACAATCATCAGATTCGGGTTTGAAGTTTTGAATCGTGAGTTCCTTTAATTACGGCCTTTAAATTCACCATTAGTCTTTCTTTTGGTGTTTAATGCTGTAAATGTTAATTATCTTGTTGATAGTGGATGAGTTTATATCGTTAGCTAACGGGGGGCTTGCTTGCTTGTTAGCTACTATAATAGTATTATTTTGCGGCTATATGAGGCTTATATAAGTGTAGTTTTACGAGCATATTATCATGACAGTTAGTACTTTTTAGCCCTTTAAAACAGTATTTTATTTTATTCATCATCTGCACAATGACGTGCCTATGCTTTTTATGCCAACATTAGTGACGCTAAATAAGAGAAAGGTTAAATATTTTTGATGTCCCGAGTTAATTTTCCATTTACGGCCGTGTCGGGTCAGTCACTGTTTAAGACAGCACTGATCCTTGCGGCGATTAATCCCGGTATTGGCGGGGTATTAGTGAATGGCCCGCGCGGATCTGCTAAATCTACGTTAGCCCGTGGTTTTGCAGATATATTACCGAGTGAATTACAAAACCTTGTTAACTTACCTCTATCCGCGACAGAAGAGATGTTGGTGGGAACACTGGATTTGCAGTCGGTACTAAGCGAACAAAAAGTTAACTTCAAACCCGGTATTCTTGCCAAGGCTCATCAGGGTATTGTGTATGTTGATGAAGTTAATTTATTGGCTGACTCGCTGGTGGATCTATTATTAGACGTATCAGCCAGTGGTATTAATTATATTGAGCGTGATGGGATCAGCCATCAACATGAATCCCGCTTTATATTGTTAGGCACAATGAACCCTGAAGAAGGGGAATTACGTGCCCAGTTGTTAGATCGATTTGGTTTATCTGTCGAGTTATCTGCACAGTACAGTATTAACGAACGGGTTGAAATTGTTTGTTTACGTGAAGATTTTGATAAAGCTCCAAACGCGTTCATAGCTAAGTATGCAGACCAACAGCAGCAGTTACAACAAGATATTGCTAACGCACAGGCTTCACTGGGGCAAGTTAGTTGTTCTATGGCATTACGCCAGTTTATTGCTCAGCGTTGTCATGAGGCGCATGTTGATGGCCTACGTGCGGATATAGTTTGGTTTAAAACTGCACTTGCTCATGCGGCTTGGCAAGGTCATTCCGAAGTAACGAAAACTGATATTCTTGCTGTTGAAGACTTGGTGTTAAATCACCGTCGTAATACTGGTTCATCGCAATCCCCTCCGCCACCTAATAATAATCAAAATAAGCAACAACCATCAACCCCACCACCATTTTCTCGTCCTGATTCATCATCCTCGCGGCCATCGTCTTTACCAGAACAGACTGGAACGAATACGCAGCAGCAAAGTGAAAATAGCGAGTGGGGAAGTATGCCTGCGGTTTCTCAGCCGATGGCAAACACTCAGGTTGTAGAGCTTTCGGTTAAAGCGCTAGACGCTAAAAAAAAACTAATAGATAAACTTATTTTAACATCAAAAAGTCATAACGGTGCAGTGTTGGGTGGGCAAAAGATCAGTCAGAGAATAACCCATTCACCTGACTGGTTTGCTACTTTAGTTTCGTCATTAGGACGTTGGCCGCCAGCGGGTTTACGCTTTAAAAAAGCCAAAATGGGCCAGCCAATACTGCATATGATCTTGTTGGATACCTCGGGTTCAACATTAAAAAATCTGCAATTATCTCGTGCAAAAGCGGTCATTATGCACATTGCAGAGCAGGCTTATAAGCAACGTGAGTTATTGTGTATTTTTGGCTTTGGTAACGATGTAATTGAAACGGTTATGCCAAAACAAAAAGCGCCGAAATATATTCAGCAGTGGCTTGATGGTATTACTGCTGGTGGCGGAACGCCAATCAGAGAAATGTTAACGCAAGTGCGTACCTATCAAGTCAATAGCCAGAAACAACAAGGCGCTTTAGCCTTTCGTAATTATGTACTGACTGATGGGCGCATTAACCAAGATGTTGATGATCTTAAATTAGCGGGTCATACCTTGTTGATAGATACTGAAGACAGTACTATTAAACGGGGCCGTGGATCTGAAATTGCCCAGCAGCTCGATTGTGAATATTTAGTACTACCGGCTTAAATTTAGCTTAAATAAATAGCTGTATTTCCTAACATAACCACTTGTTGTAAGAGTTATTATCAATGACCAGAGTTCTTTGTCCTGCACTAATATTAGCGGCACCTTCGTCTAGCCAAGGTAAAACCACGATCACTGCCGCATTGGCCTCAATGCTGTCAAAGCAAGGTAAAATTGTGCGCGTATTTAAAGTGGGTCCTGATTATCTCGATCCACAAATACTACGGCAGGCATCTGGACAACCAGTCGAACCGTTAGATTTATGGATGGGGGGCACTGAATATTGCCAGCAAAAAATGTATGAAGCGGCGCTGGTGGCCGATATTATTTTAATCGAAGGGGCGATGGGAATTTTTGATGGTGATCCATCAAGTGCCGATCTTGCTGCGCATTTTGGTATTCCGATTGCGATTGTGATGGACGTAAAAGGTATGGCGCAAACGGCTGCGGCAATCGCTGTGGGTTTGGCTAATTTCCGCGATGATTTTAATGTGGCCGGACTGATTGCCAATAATTGTGGCAGTGAACGCCATGCGCAATTGATCCGTGATGCTCTGCCTGCAAGCTTACCTTTACTTGGTACATTAAAACGCACAGATACCATCACTTTACCCGAGCGACATCTCGGCTTGGTGCAAGCTGAAGAAATCCAAGCAGAATTGAAACAAAAATTAGCCGCTGGGATCGATTGGATTGAAGCGTCAGACTTAAAGCATATTCTTGACGTGATAAAGCCGGTTGAGTTTCATCCTGTTACTGAGGGTAAATTATTACCAATAGCGCCAGTATTGACCGGAAAAATAATTGCTATCGCGAAAGATACTGCGTTTAGCTTTATCTATGATGCTAATTTACGCTTGCTAACTGATCTGGGTGCGAGCTATGTATTTTTCTCACCTATGCATGATGACGTGATGCCGGAAGCTGATGCGTTGTGGTTACCGGGCGGTTATCCAGAACTGCATGTAGATAAATTGACAAGTAACTTATCTATGTTGCAATCGATTCGTAACTTTGCGCAAACTGACAAAGCGATTTTGGCTGAATGTGGTGGATTTTTATATTGCCTTGAGTCGTTAGGCGACTTACAGGATAATTCATTTACTATGTTGGGGTTACTGAAAGGTAAAGGTCAAATGCGTGAACGTGGTGGTTGTCAAGGAATGCAAACGGCACCATTACCGGAAGGTGATATTCGTGGTCACTCTCATCATCGTTCATTGAGTTTTGATACGCCAGAGCCAATTGCGACCGGTCGTCGTCCTAAACATCCGGCGCCGGGTGAGTCTATTTATCGCGTTGGTAATATCACCGCGAGTTATTTACATTTATTCTTCCCATCCAATCCACAGGCTATCGCAGCACTTTTTAAGGAGCTTTAGACTTATGTTAATTGAACAGTTACCGATTATTTTATTGGGTTTTACCTTAGGTATGATGCATGCGTTGGATGCAGATCATGTGATGGCTGTTTCCGGTTTAAGTAATCAGAAACCCAGCCTACGTCGTACGGTATTGTTCAGTGCGAACTGGGCGATTGGTCATGGCGGTGTATTGGTTATAAGTGGTTTGCTGTTATTTGGTCTTGGTATTGCATTACCAGAAGCACTCATTCATGTCGCAGAGATGAGTGTTGGCGTATTACTTATTGTGTTAGGTTTATATTCATTTTGGCAATTTAGACAACAAAAAATAGTGATGACTAAACACTGTCATGGAGATGTAGAGCATAGTCATTGGCACAATGATGAGCATGGTAAAGAAGCTGAACAAGCGGCTACCAAAGATGGTCATTTACCTGTGATGGTTGGCGTTTTACATGGTTTAGCGGGGAGTGCTCCTGCATTGGCGTTGATCCCAGCTATCGGACAAACTGAATTATCTGTGGTTATCGGTTATTTACTGATGTTCTCGGTTGGCGTTATGTTATCTATGATGGCGTTTGGTTTAGGTCTTGGCTCACTGCAAGGGTTATTAAAACAGCGGTATGACATGTTATTTTATTGGAGTCGTCGCGTGATCGCCTTAGCTTCAACTTTGTTAGGCTGTTTCTGGTTGTATCAGGCGGTTTAATCTTATGTGGCCAGAAAGTGAAGAAAATAAACAACCACTGAGAACCGGCCTTACTACAGGGTGTTGTGCTACAGCTTGTTGTGTTGCTGCAGCAGACCATTTATTTAGCAGAATAACCACGGATACAGTCAATGTGACACTGCCGAAAGGTAAGGTCGTTGATCTTAGTATTATTCAATACCATTTTTTGTCCCCCTTGAGTACGCGTGCTGATGTGATCAAAGATGCGGGTGATGATCCTGATGTGACGCACGGTGCGACAGTATTTGTTGAGTTAACGCTAACGTCACAATCAGGCATTGTATTTAAAGCTGCTAAAGGTGTTGGCATCGTGACTCGTGAAGGACTTGCTCTGGCTGTGGGTGAACCGGCAATTAATCCGGTGCCACGCCAAATGATGACTGAACACTTGCAATTTATGGCGGCTGAACACGATTATAAAGGTGGCTTTGAAGTAGCGGTCGGTGTTGAAAATGGCGAACAGATCGCATTGAAAACCATGAATGGGCGTTTGGGCATTGTTGGTGGTTTATCTATTTTAGGTGTGTCTGGTATTGTTCGCCCTTTTTCCTGTTCTGCGTATATAGCGTCTATTTTTCAAGGAATGGATGTCGCAACAACGAATGGTTACACCCATATTGCAGCATCTACAGGGAATCGCAGTGAAGATGCAATCAAAGGCTATTATAAGTTGCCTGATATCGCGTTAATTGAGATGGGCGACTTTGTTGGTGCTGTAATAAAGCACATCAAAAAAGTGCCCGTGAGTAAACTGAGCATTTGTGGTGGTTTTGGTAAAATAAGTAAATTAGCCATGGGTAAATGGAACCTGCACAGTAAGGTTTCTTCCATTGATTTACCTTTTTTGGCAGAGCTTGCCCAGCAGCAAGGTGCGAGTCCTGAGTTGATGACAATGATGGTCAATTCAAATACTTCGATTGAAGCGTTAAACCATTGTTATACTCATAAAATTGATTTGGCCACAGCTGTGTGTCAGGCTGCATTCATGCAAGTCAGCAGTAAAATACCGGCACATACAGAATTAGAAATATGGGTTATTAACCGACAGGGAGATTTGATTGGCTTTGCTGATCATCATTAATCAGGATGAAATTATTATTACTCGGTGGTACTGCCGATGGCCGAAAACTGGCAATACAATTACACGCCAGTCATATACCACTGATTTATAGCGTCGCGGGACTCGTGCGTGTACCGAATGTCGGATGTGAAATAGTCAGCGGTGGTTTTAGTCAGTTTGGCGGATTACAGCATTATATTCGAGAACAAAATATTACTGCAATTTTAGATGTGACCCATCCTTATGCGCAGAAGATGAGTAGCACTGCTGCACAGATTGCTAAAGATTGTGATATTCCTTATTGGCGTTTTCATCGACTACAATGGGAGAATGATTACGATGATAACTGGCTGTCATTCACGACTTGGCCGCAATTATTAACCTTGTTACAAGAACAAGTTTCATTCGCGTCGGAACAGGCCTGTCAGCTACGTCCGTTCTTTACTGTTGGGCAGTTGGAACCGCAATTATTGACCTTATTATCCGACTCTTCTTTGGCCTCATTACCACAATTGGTGCGCACGGCAGTTGAACCTAAAGCGACATTATTACCTGCAATGCAGTGGATAAAAGCTATTGGCCCTTTTGCTGTTGATGATGAAATTACCTTGTTTGAACATTATGGTATCAATGCGCTGATCACGAAAAACAGTGGTGGTGATTCGACTATCGCAAAGTTAACCGCAGCTCGAATATTGGGAATACCGGTATTTATGCAAACACGACCAAGCTTACCGCCAGCGGATGTTGAATTTATAAGCCGAGACGAATGTCATGCGTTTGTCTGTCAGCAATTTTTAACCGATTAATTTATAACTTGGTTTAACCAACTAACAAAAGCAGTAGCAGCATTATATGGATTATAATTACGAAGTTAGACCACAGGAAATTGAGCAAGAAAGCTTTCGCCAAATCCGCCAATTAACCGCATTAGACCATTTAACCAAAGAGCAGCAACAAGTTGTTATGCGTATTGTGCACAGTGTTGGTATGCCAGAGGTAAGTGAGCAAGTTCATTTTAGCCGTAATGCTTGCACAAGTGGCATCGAAGCTATTAATGCACAAGCGCCTATTCTATGTGATGTAGAAATGGTGCGTCACGGTATTACCAAGCGCATGATCTCGCAACCACCGCTTTGCTATCTTAATGATCCGCGTGTTCCTCCTTTAGCAAAACAAAAAGGTGAAACTCGTACCATGGCTGCGTTAGACTTTTGGCAACAAGATCTGGCTAACAGCATTGTCCTCATCGGTAATGCTCCAACTGCATTGTTTAGATTATTAGAAATGATTGCCAATGGTGCGCCAAAACCGGCATTGATTATTGGCATGCCTGTGGGGTTTGTTGGTGCCGCAGAATCTAAACAAGCATTATGGGATGCCCATGAAGCATTGGGGATTGAATGCATTACGCTGCTCGGTCGTCAGGGCGGTAGTGCGGTCACCTCTGCGACTTTAAATGCCTTGTTACGTTGCGTAAATGGCGAATGGTATTAAATGATGCAAGATAGTGATAAGGCAAGTCGCCGAGTCTGTATTGATGTGGTTGGTTTGGGTGTGGCAGAGCATGCATTATTAACACCCGCAACACAAAAAGCGATACAGCAAGCTGAGGTGATTATAGGTTCTGACCGTCAATTAGCCGTTATTAGTCAATTGCTAACGCGTCATATCGACCATAAGCAGACATCTTATTCTCAACCTAAACAAGTGCTGTTACCGCCTTTATCTCAGCTGTTTGAGCTATTGGATTCATGTCAGCAACAGCGTGTGGTGATATTAGCCTCGGGTGACCCATTACATTATGGTATTGGTCGTTGGTTACTGACTAAATTTGGTAAAGAAAATTTACAGTTTCATGCTGGTATTTCGAGTATTCAGGCGGCTTGTCACGCATTAGGTTTAGCACTGCAAGATGTTGAAGTATTAAGTTTACACGGACGAGCTCTTGCTAAAATTCGTACCCGTCTTAAAACTAAACAAACCTTAGTGATACTGACAGATAAGCACAGTCAGCCTCAGCATTTAGCCCAAGAATGTATGAATGCGGGGTTTGCACAGTCGGTTATCTGGGTGTGTGAATTATTGGGTTATGCCCAACAGCGTATTCGCGCGTTTACAGTCGCGCAGTTAATTGCAGCACCGGACTTAAGCTTTGACCCATTACATGTATCTGTGGTTGAACCGCTTGGCGCTGGTGGCGTATTGCCTAATTTTCCCGGTATTGAAGATCACTGTTTTGTGACCGACCGGGAAGCGGGCAAGGGCATGATCACCAAGCGTGAAGTACGTTTGCAGCTCTTGTCACTGATGCAACCTGCTAAAGGCGATGTTATTTGGGATATCGGTGCGGGCTGTGGTGGGGTTGCGGTTGAGTTGGCCTATTGGCAGCAAGACGCGAAAGTGTATGCAATTGAGCATCATTCAGCCCGATTAAGATGTTTGGTTGCAAATCAACAGCGCTTTGGTGTGGTGGCTAATTTAGCCATTATTACAGGCCGAGCTCCCGCTGAATTAGCTGCATTACCAATAGCGAATAAAATATTTATTGGTGGCAGTGATGGTGAGTTAGCGTCGGTATTAGCCCTAAGTTGGCAGCAATTACCCGTTGGTGGCGTATTGGTTGCTAGTGCGGTAACTGAAACGACCAAATACCAATTACAGCATTTTGCTCAGCAGTTGCCTGATGAGCAAACGGAAACTTTGCAAGTCGCTATTAGCAAGGGCACTAAATTAGCGGGTCAGTTAATGTATAAACCGAATCTTCCCGTGACCTTATTTAAATTTACCAAATATGAAGAAGCAGATAATGAATAATAACCAGCCAGGTAAATTAATTGGTGTTGGCGTTGGTCCAGGTGATCCAGAGCTGATGACGTTAAAAGCCTTTCGTTTACTGCAGAAAGTAGACGTGATCTGTTATTTAACCAATAACGATAATATCTCGCAGGCAAAAATGATTGCCAGTGACGCCATAGACGCAAGAAAGTCACCAGCCATTGAGATCGGCATTGTGATGCCTATGAGTAAAGATCGCACTTTGGCTAATCAAGCTTATGATGATGGCGCAGCACGTGTTCAGCAGCAATTAGAGCTGGGTAAAGATGTCGTGTTCATCTGTGAAGGTGATCCGTTATTCTTTGGTTCATTTAGTTATTTGCTAGAGCGCTTAGAAGCACAATTTGTTTGTGAAGTGGTACCTGGTATTACATCTATTAATGCGGCTTCATCAGCATTAGTTAGTCCTCTGACGGCATTAACAGATTCTTTTGCCGTAGTGAGTGGCCGTCATAGCGATGAATTTTTGCGTCAAACTTTAAGCGAGCATAACAGTGTGGTAATTATGAAGGCTGGTCAATCTCGTCCGCGTATTTTAGCTGCATTGGCAGCAACAGGACGGATGCAAGATGCTAGCTATTTAGAATATATTAGCCGTGAGCAACAGATTATCGAGAACGACGTGACTAAGTTGGCGCATGAAGCGGGGCCGTATTTTTCTTTATTTTTGGTTCGCCATAACGTTGCAACGAGGTAACCATGATCCGTATTGTGGCGTTAACGGACGCGGGTGAAAAACTAGCGAAAAAAATACAGCAAATATTGCCTGAGCAAAGCGAGATTTGGTTTAAACCAAAACCTTTCACATCACTTGTTCAGCAGGCATTTCAAGCTGAAGAACGTCTGATCTTGATCTGTGCGACAGGTATTGCCGTGCGGACATTAGCGCCAGTATTAGTACATAAAAATACAGACCCTGCGGTTTTAGTATTAGATGAAGCGGGTCAGTTTGTGATCCCGTTATTATCGGGCCATGAAGGTGGCGCTAATGACTGGGCTGATAATGTCGCGACCTTGATTGAGGCGCAATTAGTGATGACTACCGCTAATCCTTATCTAGCACCTATATACAGTGTTGGTATGGGCTGTGAACGACATTGTTCCGTGGAAAAATTGCATGAGTTACTGATGGCTTGTTTAGCACAAGCTAACTTGACTCTAGCGCAAATTAGTCACATTAATAGCATTGATATTAAAGCCGATGAAGTCGGTTTAATTGCATTAGCAAAACAGATTAATAAACCCTTTCTTACTTGGGACAAACACCAATTACGAGAAATGGAAGATTTATTAAGTACCAAATCTGATTATGTATACAGCGTTGTTGGTGTATATGGAGTCGCAGAATCAGCCGCCTTGTTTGATGTACAGCAAATCACACAACAACAAGGCGAATTAATTTTAACCAAGCAAAAATCAGCGGTAGCTACCTGTGCAATAGCCAGAGCATATCCAAACAAAAATAGCGCTGTTACAAAGGTGATTAAATGAGTAAATTATTTTTAATTGGTACAGGTCCAGGTGATAAAGACTTGGTTGCACCAAAGGCTGTGGCTGCTATTAAAGCCAGTTCAGACTTAGTGGCTTATGGCTTGTATCTGGATTTATTAGGTGATGTTTGTGATGGTAAAACGCATCATGATTTACCGCTTGGGCAAGAAATTGATCGCGCTCGTTTAGCCCTAAATTTAACTGCGAGTGGTAAAGACACTGCGTTAGTATCAAGTGGTGATATTGGTATCTATGCGATGGCGACCTTGGTATTTGAATTATTAGATCGCCAACTACAAGGCTTAGAAGAACACCCTGAGTGGTTAGATGTGGATATTGAAGTCATACCCGGTATTTCGGCAATGCAAGCAGGCGCGAGCCGTGTTGGTGCTATGCTAGGTCATGACTTCTGTACTATCTCGTTATCGGATTTATTAACACCTTGGGAAACTATCGAAAAGCGTATCCATAGCTGTGGTACGGGTGATTTTGTAGTGTCGTTTTATAACCCAAGATCGAAAAAACGTGATTGGCAGATTAATACTGCCCGTGACATTTTATTGCAATACCGCCCAGCAAATACCCCTGTATTATTGGGTCGTCAGCTTACCCGTGAAGACGAAAGTATTACCATGACGACATTAGACAAATTACATTCTGATGATGTTGATATGTTTACTATGGTGACGGTGGGTAATAGCCAGTCTCGTCATATTATTAATGGTCAAAAAGAATGGATTTATACACCGCGAGGATATAATAAAAAAATATGACAGTTTATTTCATCGGTGCAGGACCGGGTGATCCCGAATTGATCACGGTTAAAGGACAGAAGTTAATTAATAACTGTCCTGTTATTTTATATGCTGGTTCACTGGTACCTCGCGCTTTATTTGCAGATGTGGAAGATACAGTAGAGCAAATCATTGATACCGCGCCAATTGCTTTGGATGAGATCATTGAACATATCCGTTTGGCGGATGCAGCTGGTAAAGATGTAGCTCGTGTGCATTCTGGTGACCCCTCTTTGTATGGCGCTATTGGCGAGCAGATTCGCCGCTTAGAGCAATTGGATATTGATTATCAAGTCATACCAGGTGTGACTGCAACAGCTGCGTCGGCGGCTTGGTTAGGTAAAGAGCTAACATTATCGGGTGTATCACAAACTATTATTTTAACCCGTTATGAAGGTAAAACGCCGTTTCCAGAGCGTGAACGTTTACCTGCATTAGCCGCCAGTGGCGCTACATTAGCGATCCATTTAGGCGTAACTAAAATTGCTAAGATTGTCGATGAGCTTATTCCATTCTACGGTGAAAATTGTCCAGTGGCGGTTTGCTACCGTACCTCATGGCCAGATCAGGACAAGGTACTTGGGACGCTAAAAGATATTGTCGAAAAGGTTAGAGCGAAGAAATTTACCTTGACGTCACTTATTCTGGTTGGCCATGTATTAGGGACGGATAAATTTGATGATTCGTATTTATATGATAAAGACCAACCGCATATTTATCGCCCGCCAGTGAAATAATAGCGCTATTTTTTATTGTACTTAGACCAGTTAAGTGAGTCTTAATTGGTTTAAGTACATAAAATTTATCTAAAATTATTAATATTTACCCCTCTGAAAATGTTATATCTAACCGATCATACAAGGGTTTCAAAAGATAATTCATGAGACTACGTTCACCTGTTTTTACAAACATCTGTACCGGCATGCCGGGCTCTATTTTGAGACGTGTTAATTGCTGTTTTGCATCATCGTTGAGTTTCGCTTCTAATTGGTAAAAATATTCTCCAGTATACTGATCACGTAAACTGTCTGCGGCTATTTTAGTTAATACACCAGATACTTTTGGTGTAGTTGATTGACTAAATGCAACAAAGCTCAAATCTACAGGTGCATGAGTAAACACTTTATCTCGCAGTGAAATAGGCAGTTGCGCCTGTATGACGAGTGGCGAGTCGACGGGGACTATCTCCATCAATATATCGCCAGTATTCACAACTTGACCAGCGCGAAATACTTTTAAACCGACGATAGTACCTGCAATAGGGGCCCGTAAAGTGGTATTTTCCAGTTGTAACTGTAGTTGATTACGCTGTTCCTTGAGCACTTCAGCGGCTAATCGAACTTCGGCGAGTTCCTCATTTATTTGCTGTTGCTTATGGGTTTTAAATTGTTCACGGTTTGCTTGTGCTCGGGCAATGTTATGAATAACGGTATTTACTTGCCCCTGTAAATTTGCGATTTCACTGTCGACTTTTGCCAAAGTGCGCTCTGCTTCCCATTTTATGGATTCAGAGGCATAGCCTTTCTTAAGTAATAATTGATAACTTTTAAACTGTTTATTTAAAATGGTACTTTCTTTTTCACGACTTTTAAGGCTTAAAATCAGCCCTTCTTTGGTGGCGATTAAGCTATTAATTTCCTGCTGAAGAGCATCGATAGAATTATTATAATTACCTTGATTACTTAACAGAAGTGTTTGTTGTAGATTCATAATCTCTTGGCCAACTAGAGACTCATTTGCCAGTTGTTGTAATGTTTTTGACCAAATGATTTTATTTGTCGTTTGTTGTTCTGATTCGAGTCTTAACTGCACTGCATTCTTAGTTATATACTGAACCAAATTTGTGTCTAATTTTGAATGTAATTGAGCATCGTCTAACTGAATTAATAGCTGGCCCTGCTGTACAAATTGTCCTTCCTGAACAGGCATTGCTGTTATACGGCCAAGATTTAAAGACTGGATATTTTGTCTGTCACCTGATACAACAACATACGCAGGCAAAGGGACTCCTTGATCTAAAGGTGCAAGTGTTGCCCAGATAATGAAACCTAAAAAACCAAACAATATAATATACCAGCCAGACATTAGCCATTTTTGTATCGTATTGGTGACTGCATTTGAACTATCCATTAGCTTTTTCCTTAGGTAATGCATGTTTAAAGCTAACGCTAATATTAGATGCGGAAGGATAACTGGTTGATAATGACCTCGTTGTTTTTTTAAATAAAGGGTTATCACCAAAGAAGGTTTGTATTCCCTGCTTAAGGTTTAGGGATTTATTGGCAATGGATATTAGGTCTGTATCATGGCTTATCAATATTATTGTAACCTGTTGTTTAGACCACGACTGTAGTATTTGCTTTAGTTCTGCAAGTGCCTGCTTATCTAAACTGGTGTCTGGTTCATCTAATATGATGATTTTAGGGTGTAAATAACATGCTCTTGCGAGTGCTATTTTTTGTTTCTGCCCGCCGGATAGGCCGCGGCCATTTTCACCTAATATTGTTTCATAACCTAAAGGTAGAGACATAATCAGTTCGTGAGCTTTTGCCTCTTGAGCTGCCTTAATCACTGCCTCATCGTTATCATCGGCCATCCGCGAAATATTTGCTCGTATTGAACCTGAAAACAGTTCTGAGTCTTGTGATACATAACCAAGATATTGACTTAGATCTTGTTGGTCCCAGTGTTTAATTTCTGATTTATCCAGATAGATCTTCCCCTGTGCAGCGGGCCAGATATTCAATAGCACTCTGGCAAGCGTTGACTTTCCTGATCCAGAATCACCGCTAACAGCTAAAATATCGCCTGGTTGTAATGCAAAACTAATCCCGCGCAGTGTCGCCACATTAACGCCCGGTGGTGCTGAAACTAATCCAGATACTGTCAGTGTTCCAGTGGGGGCTGGTAACGCAATTTTAGCTTTTTTCAATTCGGTAGTTGAGAGAAGGTTGTTTAGCCTAGCATAAGCATGACGGGCCGATATCCACTGTTTCCATGCCATAATTAATTGATCTACAGGTGCTAATACCCGACCAAGTAGGATGGATGCTGCAATCATCATCCCCGCGGTAATTTGACCTTCAATCACGAGCCAAGCACCGAGACCCAGTACGCCAGATTGGACGATCATGCGCAGACTTTTAGACATGTGTGTAAAGGCGGTAATACGTTTAGAACCGTTGACAAATGATCCGATAAAACTTTCTTGAAAACCGAGCCAGCGGGTTTGTAAATTTTTTCTGATCCCTAGCGCATGGGCACTTTCAACGTGCTGTAGTTGAGTTTGAAATTGGTAATTTGCAGCCATTCCAACCAACATTGCTTTTTCCATATGATTTGCGGCAAGTTTTTCATTGAGATAGGCAAATAATACTAATATTGCTGCACTGCATAATGCAAAATGTCCGAGTAAAGGATGGAAGGAATATAGTACAATGAGGTAGATAGGAAACCAAGGTAGATCAAAAAATGCAGCGGGAGCCTGTCCGGTAATGAACTGGCGTAATGTGCTTAAATCGTCGAGCGCATTGACTTGAGCTTGACTACTGCCAGTGAGCTTCTGCTGAAATACCGCACTGTAAACTCGTGGTGCCGTTTCTTTATCTAATCCGCTACCCAAATAAAGTAATACAATTTGTCTGATATATTCCAACCCCCCGATCAAGAATATTAGTGACATCATTAATATCGTGAGCATCCATAAAGTAAAGGTATTACCCGAAGATAATACGCGGTCATAGATTTGTAGCATATAAATAGAAGGGACTAACATAAGAATATTAGTGACAGCAGTAAAGCAGGCGATATGCGCTAATATTCGCTTTGAGCGTGTCAGATATATTTTTAAAAAACCGTGTTGATTCATAATATCTCAGATAATAAAAGCCAGCTAAACTAGCTGGCTTTGTCATGATATAGTCAAGCTACATCCAGATGCACAATCAGCATAACGCCGAAGATGCCTTCGTTCGGCTTGCCCAACTCGTCTCTGATATAGTATCTTGAAGTAACTTAGTATCAATTAAGCAGCAAGTTCCATTAAATCGACTGTGTCTGCGGCAGCTGCATAGCTCACGGTACCGGCCGTGGTAATTGCGCCATTAAGATCAACGCCTGCCTCACTCATTACCGTTGCGAGTGCTGATGTATCACCGTGCATTAACCCCCAAACGATATTATGCACGTCATTGCTACCGGTAGTTCGGTCAATGATATTGCCGGCATCGTCTATCCCATCATTGATAAATTCAGATAAACCATTAATGCCCAGCATAGAGCTGTCAGTGCTCCATTCTGGACCTGATTTGTCTAATCCAACGCCAAAATCCAGACTGTCTAACTCTCCGTATAGGGTATGGCTAGGGTTAGAGAAAAAGCTATAGGTTATGCTCTCACCATCAGCAGCCGAAGCGACAAAGGCATTATCTGAACCTGATTTATTGGTTTCTAATCCAAATTGAGAACCCGAAAAGGTACCGCCATTAAATGAACCAAATAATGCAAACGGACTAAAAGACATGGTTCCTTCAAGTGAACCAAAATAATCATTCAGGGTATTGTTTTTAATGCCGTCATTATTGAAATCTGTATTAACAAAAGTGTCAGTAAAAGTTAAGTTAAGTGACATGTGTTACTCCTTCCTTATATTACCACCCTGAGACATTCAGGGGGATTTTCATCATTATCAAAATTTTATTTTCGTTTTAATTAAAACTGATATTGAACGCCAACTGCAACACTGCGACCAGGGGCTTGGATCACAGCTCTATATGCACCAAGAGCACTGCTGTATTGTTGATCCGTGAGGTTACGGCCATATAAGCTAATGGCAAGTGATTCAACAGGCGTATATTTTAGGGTTAAATCCCATAGGGTATAACCTATGCCTGAAGTTTCATTGAGGAGTCGTTCTTCTTTAGGTTTGATGTCTAAGAGATTATCTCTATCGAAAAGTCTCCGCATGGTGATTCTGGCGTCCAGAGTTCTGTTTAATAAACGAGTACCTAAATAAGCGGTTAACTTATCTTGACTAGGGAAAGGTGAGTAGAATGTACGACCACATGGTGCTTGTGGAATTGTTCCTTGCGTATTTGGTAGTACGTGCGGGTTATAACACTGATCACCCTCATCAACATCAATGACAGAGCCAGCTAAACCACCATAAATAAAGCCAGCATCATAATTAATGGCTAATTCAGATCCTTTTATTTTCACTGGATCGGTTCTATTCACAAACGCTTGTGTTGTGGTCGCTGCAACATCATTAGTTATCACGCCTAAATGCATAACCATATAATCGTCAATTTTGGTACGGTAATGAGACAGTGCGAATGTTAAGGCATCATCTTGTGTTAACACTTGCTTAAAGTTAAATTTTAAACCCAGATCAAGGTTTGTAGAGGTTTCAGCTTTAAGTTCTGTACTTGGAATAAGAACGGCTGCAAATAAACCTGAAACTGGCGTTCCTCCTGCTAAAAGGGTTTCTGTTAAACTTGGTGGCCGCCAACCTTTGCCATAATTAGATGTTATTTCCATAAAATCAAAAGGACGTAATGATAGACCAAACGTAGGAGAAACGCCTGTATCTGTGTTGTCAACCGTGAACGTTTCATCTATACCGGTAGGGTTTATCTCCCCCATTTTTGTGTTTACACGAGCATCACCCTGTAAATTGTATCTGTCGTAGCGAACACCGGCAAATAAAGATAACCATTCTTGATAATCAAGGCGAGTATCTAAGTATATACTTGCTAATGCACGACGACCGTCTGGTGTGGACGCGATACCTGATGCTGCACCGTCGGGTCCGTTGATTTCCCGTGGTTTGGTTGTATCACGCAGACCTTCAAAACCATAATTAGCACTAAAGAGGGTATCACCAAAATCAATAAAGGATTGGTTATTAACAATTACGCCATAAGTTTCTGTTTCAAAGGTCGATGTTTGGGCTGAGCAGCGTTTAGCAGTCATAAAGTAATACCCATCAGGATTTGATAGACACATTCCTTGCCCCATCTGAGTAATATTCGATGATTTGGGGAAGAATTCATCCAATTTAGTATTTGATCTATACACCTTAGCATTCAGATTCAACCACGGACTATCTGATTTAAAACTGTAATCAAGGCTAATATTTTCATTAGTTATTTGAGAATTACCTTGTAAAACCCAGTAATGCAATTTTTCATCTACACGATCCGCAATATAATTGACGTTATTAAATTCAGATTCTGTTTTAATATAACTGAGCTTAAGGCTTTGCTGTTCAGTAATATTCCAGCGTATTTTACCCAATATAGAGTCTATTGAGTAGCCTGTTTTATAGGTATCAAGGAGATGTTCTGGCACTGCAAATTCTGTTGGAATCCTGCGCTTCAATACGCGGTCAACTGCCCCCGGCCTTATCATGCTTTTGCCTTTTGTTCCCATCCGGTAATCACCGGTTTTGGTTTTGGTAATAGCACCCATGACAGCGACGTTATCTGTTATATTGTAACCTGCGGTTAAGCTTGATTTTACTTTGTTGCCGTTTGACCATTTACCAACACCCGTTTCACCACGGATAATAATACCGCCATCATCACCGTCTTTGATCACATCGTCAAAATCAACGGTTCTAAAGTTAACTTGCCCGCCAATAGTCCCCAAACCACCCGCACCCGATGACACTCCTTTATTAATATCAATTGACTGAAGTAGTTCAGGATCAACCATTAAAGACCCGTTTTGATCTTGATAACCACTTTTCTGAAAATTTTGGCGCATATCATCAATATTGGTATTTACGCGACCAAAATCTTGTACTCCTCGCATGTTGACGCTTAGCATCGGGTTGGCATAGCTCATTGGAGTATAAACACTTGTTGCGTCTTGCAGCATTTCTGCCGCATGACGGTGTGAGGTCGCATCCAGCTCTGCTTTGTCGATCGTTATTTTTTTTGTGCCCTGTACATGGTCGATATCTAGCGTATCTGTGACAAGAGTATGTCCTACGCTCGCAGACTCGTCAGCGGTTGATACTGTCGTACTGGCTAACGCTTGTGAAAATATACTGCTAGTGCATAAAGCAGCACTGATGCAGAGCATTAATTTTGATTTATTGTTGTACATGATTGTTGTTAATCCTATATATCCATATTTACCAGCATTAGTGATAGCGGTAACATTGGTGCCAGTAATACTATTCGGCTAATGTTTATATTAACGACCCCTGAATGCGAATGCGATCTATTTGCACTTGTATTTAGTGGCTTAATTAAGCCATTAGATGAAAGTAATGTCAATCATATAATTAACCAATTATGGTTATTTTATAAATGGAGGGAGTTTTGAATAATGTGCAATTTGAATGCGTAATTTATTTTTATAGATCGGTTATTAATTATGGAAAAATTATTGAGTGTTAGCTGTCTTACTGAGTATTAAGGTTTCGTTTTATTGAGGCTGTTAATATATAAAAACGAGCCGTTAAGCTCGTTTCATATGCTGTTCAAAACCTGTCATTCAGTAATGTAAAAAAATCACTGCTTCTAGTTTTTCTCACCAACTGCTTTTTCTTCGGCAATTACATGCTCTGGTAATTGACTCATGAAGTACCCGCAAATATTGTCATTCACCATGGTGCGTGGACCATGTGGGTGGGCAATATGTTTGTAAGGCGCATGATGATGGCCGTGACTATGGGAATGACTGTGGTCATGGTCGTGCGAATGGTCATGACTATGACTGTGTTCATGACTGTGCTCATGACTGTGCTCACCTTCAGCCTTAAATTCAGCATGATGGTGGTGAACATCAACTTCACCACGTGCTAAACGCGCTTGGAAGTCGGCCATTAGCGTCACGTTTGGAACAGGTTCGGTAATAGTCTCATTGATACGTAGTTCAAAAGTATTGATCACATGATCTTGTGCACGTAAGTAATCCGCTTTTAAAAACACCACGTCAGGATTTTCATTTGCCACTTTATCAACGTAATTGTAGATACGGTCGATTAGCTTGCCACCGAATAAGAAATAAGGTGCAACCACGATCTTTTTGAACCCCAGTTTTAATGCCATTTCTAACCCACGCCCTACAGACGGAAAAGTGACTCCTGAATAAACGGTTTCAGACCAACCAAAACCCAGATTTTCACAAGCAATACGAGTCAGTTTTGCGGCATCTGCATTGGCATCAACAACCGATGTACCACGACCAACCACTACCAGCATTGTATCGTACAGTTCACCTGCAGCTGGGATAGTGTCGTGACCGAGTGCATTAAGAATGCGTTGTTGGAACGCTAAAATCATTTCTTCATGCAAACCTAATTCTTTACCGTATTCGATAGTTAAATTAGGGTGCTTTGCTTGATATGTTGTTAATACTGATGGAATGTCATTTTTGGCATGGGTTGCCGCAAATAACATGCCTGGTACTGCATGGATTTTAGTGACACCTTGTGCCATTAAACGATCCAGCGCGGTATGCATATTCGGCGCAGAATATTCCAGAAAGCCATATTCAACTTTCAATTCCGGATGACGTTCTTTTAGTCCCTTTGCTAATAAAGAAAATTCTTCTTCAGCGATTTTCGCACGGCTGCCGTGCCCACAAATAAGAACACCTGAAGTTTCAGGCAATGTTGCAATTGTTGTCATGATAAATACCTCTGCGCGCAAGTATACGACAAAATAGTTAAACACTGATAATGCTTTATAGCGTTAGGCTGCAACTTATAGCAATAAACAAACATTGTAATAACCTAGGTCTCAAATTATAATTTCAGCACTTTTCGCTCACCAACATGGCAGTTTGGAGCTATACATGCAATTAAACAAAATTCCCGTTACCGTTGTTACCGGTTTTCTTGGTAGTGGTAAAACAACATTACTTTCTAATATTTTAAAACAAGCAGCAGGCAAACGTATCGCGGTTATCGTTAATGAATTTGGCGAACTGGATATTGATGCGGATTTATTACGTAGCTGCCCATTGGACTGTGACGATGAAGCAACATCGCAAAGCCAGGGTGAGAACGGTATTTATGAATTAGCTAATGGCTGTATTTGTTGCACGGTAGAAGAAGAGTTTTTACCTGTGATGAAAGAGTTGGTCGCACGTCGTGATGATATCGACCACATTCTTATTGAAACCAGTGGTCTTGCATTACCTAAGCCCCTGGTTCAAGCATTCAACTGGCCGGAAATAAAGCAATATTGTACCGTTGATGCGGTTATTACACTGATTGATGGTCCAGCTGTTGCAGCGGGTCGTTTTGCTAATGATGCAGACAAGGTTCAAGCACAACGTTTGGCAGATGAAAGCTTAGATCACGATCCAAGTTTACAAGAATTATTGGATGATCAATTAAGTGCAGCAGACTTAGTGGTCGTGAGTAAAAACGATTTACTTACCGAAGCAGAGCGTGAACAGGTTCAAACCGTCGTTGCTAATAGGGTACCAGATGCAGTTAAAACGATTTATGTCGGCAATGGTGAAATTGCCCTCGACGTGATAATTGGCTTAGATGCTGCTGCTGAAGAGCAAATTAATCATATCCATAACCACCATGATCATCATCATGCCCATGGTGCACATCACGACCATGCCCACGATCACTTCGATTCTTTTGTCTTAAAGTTTGGTGAAGTGGATGGTCCACGTTTACAACAGATTTTAACGCAATTATTAACCGAACATAATATCTTCCGCGCCAAAGGTTTTGCGGCATTACCGGGTAAACCTATGCGTCAGGTATTGCAAGCTGTGGGTGAGCGCCTTGATGTGCACTTTGACCGCATGTGGAATGCTGATGAAGTACGTCAGACTCAACTTGTCGTTATTGGCAAACACCTTGACCGTAGCGTGTTAGAAACTGCATTACAGCAAACAGTTATTGATACAGCTGTCACTGCCTAATGCATTTATTGGCGGCGCAACCCGGTGGTTTCACTGATGACGAAGGTATCATTGATCTTGAGCAATCACCTGCGGATATTGTTATTTTGTCAGCCGCCGATAGTTCACTGGCTGCATTAGCCAGTGGTGTAGAGGTATTGGAACTTAATTTTCCCTCTATCCGGTTAGCCAATTGGATGCAGCTATTAAAACCTGCCGCATTCGATCTTTATCAAGATAAAGTACTCGACCACGCGAAAGTGGTTGTGGTGTCTTTATTGGGCGGTGAAAACTATTGGCAGTATGGTTTTGAACAATTACAGGATTGGTTAGCGGCTAGTTCGGTCAGAAATCCTCGTCAGCTCATTATTGTTCCTGGAGATGACAGCCCGGATGAGGTTCTGTTTTCAGCATCAAGCGTTGACCGTGATGCAGCGGTGGCTGTGTGGCGTTATTTGCGTGAGGGTGGCGAAGCGAATATTCGTAACCTGTATCATCATCTAGCCAGTCAATATCTTCACCAAGATTATGCATGGCGACAGCCACAAACGTTACCCAACTGCATGCTGTATATGCCAAAAGCAATACAGTCAGTGTTAAGAGGTGAACAACAATACTATCAGCAAGTCAGCTTAAATGACTGGCAGCAGCGTTGGCTACAAGTACCTTACAGCGTTGATGTGAGTGAATCAGAACGACCAATTTGTTTGTTATTATTTTACCGAAGTCATTTACAAAGTGACAATACCGCGATGTTTGATGGTCTTATCGATTGTATTGAGCAGCTGAACATGTTGCCATTACCGATTGCTATTCAATCGTTGAAAGATGATGAATCTATCAGGTTAGTGAATGAGTTACTTTTACAAACACAAGCTAAAGTTATTATCAATACCACAGGCTTTTCTTGTAATCGAGCCGCCAGTCCAGACTTAAGCGCAGAGCCTAGCTCATTTATTTCTCCCTTTAGTTTAAATATTCCGGTGTTACAGTTAGTGCTGTCGAGTAGTACAGAGCAAGATTGGTTGGATTACAAACAGGGGTTACGCAGCCGTGATATTGCCATGCAAGTGGTACTGCCTGAAATGGATGGTCGCATTCAGACTCGGGCTGTGAGTTTTAAAACGACGGCTGATTTTAGTGAACGTTGTCAAACCGCCATCGTTAAATATCAGTTACACCGCGAACGGGCTGAATTTGTGGTGACCTTGGCATTTAAATATTGTCAGTTATCGATAAAAGCCAACCAAGATAAACGCACCGCATTGATTATTGCTAATTACCCGACCAAAGACGGGCGCATTGGGAATGGTGTTGGTTTAGATACACCCGAATCGACTGTGAATATTTTAACGGCGTTAGCTGCGGCTGATTATCCGGTCGAAAATATACCTGAAAACGGCACTGCTCTGATTAATGAGTTGCTCGGGTCAATTACTAATAACCCTGAAACCTTACATCACTTAGGCTGTTGGCAAAGTATCACTGTAGATGAATACATGCAGCATTTTCAACAACTGCCGATTGAGAACCAGCAGGCAATTTGGGATAAGTGGGGTGGTCCCGATCAAGACCCTAAATACCGTGACGGGCGCTTAATGTTATCTGGTATTCGCTTAGGGCAAACATTTGTGGGCATTCAACCTGCACGTGGTTTTAATATTGATTTAGCGGCTAATTATCACGATCCCGATTTAATTCCACCACACAGTTATTTGGCTTTTTATTTTTGGTTACGTCATTGCTACCAAGTTGACGCTGTTATTCATGTGGGTAAACACGGTAATTTAGAATGGTTACCGGGCAAGGGCAATGCGCTATCTGAGAAATGTTGGCCTGATCTAGTACTGGGACCGATGCCGAATTTTTATCCCTTCATTGTGAATGACCCAGGAGAAGGCGCGCAGGCTAAACGTCGTATTCAGTCGGTTATTATCGATCATTTAATGCCGCCGATGACCCGAGCTGAAGTTTATGGTGAACTGGCTGAGTTAGAAGGGCTGGTGGATGAATATTACCAAGCGATGGGCATGGATGAACAACGCGAACGTTGGTTACGTGAAGCGATTGTTGATGCAGTGAAAAGCTCACACGTTGCCGAGGAACTCGGTGGTGATAGTGGTAGCTACGGTGATAGTGACGATGATATGTTTGCCGAACTCGATACTTACTTGTGTGATATTAAAGAAGCGCAAATACGTCACGGACTGCATATTCTTGGGGTATTGCCACAAACGGATAAACTCAGTGATACCATCGTGGCCTTATTACGGTTACCACGCGGTAAAGAGGCTCATAGTCAGGGCATATTACACAATCTTGCTTTAGACCTTAACTTACAGAATCTTAATTCACACCACAATAGTGATGAATTTGATCCGCTTGCGGCCAGTAGTGATGTTTGGCAAGGTGCAAGACCATCTATATTGGCTGAGCTCTGCGATGATAGCTGGCGAACAGAGTTTGATACTCGTGAACGTTTAGAGTTGTTAGCGATACAATTAGTCAGTGCATTCGTATTAATCTCTGATGAGCGTAAAGATGTTGAAAAATACAAACAATTAATGACTGAGTTGCCACGTACGATACAGCAGCTTAGTTATGTTAAAAACACCTTATTAATCGCATTAGAACAAAGTGTAGAGAATGAAATTTCAGCCTTATTAGATGGGTTAGCAGGCTTGTTCGTTAAACCTGGGCCGAGTGGTGCTCCCACGCGAGGTCGATTGGATACCTTACCGACAGGACGTAATTTCTTCTCGGTAGATAATCGTTCAATACCATCACCTGCAGCGTGGGCGATTGGTCAGCGTTCAACACAAGCAGTGATTGAGCGCCATTTACAAGAGCATGGTGATTATCCTAAACAGTTAGGCCTGTCAGTCTGGGGGACGGCAACCATGCGTACTGGTGGTGATGACATTGCGCAGGCATTTGCATTAATGGGTATTAAACCTATTTGGGCGCAAGGTTCACAACGAGTTATCGATTTTGAAATTATACCCTGTGCATTACTCGGTCGTCCTCGTGTTGATGTGACGCTGCGGGTATCTGGTTTTTTTCGTGATGCGTTTCCTAATGTGATGAAGTTATTTGATGCTGCGGTATTGGCATTAGCGAATTATGACGATCCCGGTGCCCAAAATACCATTCAACAAAATATCAAAAAGCGGATAAGCGAGTTGTCTGAACAAGGTATGACGGCCGATGATGCCAAACGTCAAGCGTCATATCGGGTATTTGGCAGTAAACCAGGTGCTTATGGCGCGGGGTTGCAAGGGCTGATTGACGAACGTTGCTGGGAACTGCAATCAGATTTGGCTGATGCTTATTTGAATTGGGGGGGTTATGCTTACGGCAGTTTGGCTGAGGATGTTGATGGCGTGATTGCCAGAGGCGCCTTTGCAAACCGTTTATCGCAACTTGATGTGGTGATGCAGAATCAGGACAACCGTGAACATGATTTACTCGACTCTGATGATTATTATCAATTTCAGGGGGGCATGACCAATGCGGTTCGGGTATTAAAAGATGAAATGCCCGTGGTATATCATAACGATCACTCTAATCCGGCAATGCCTAAGATAAGAACCTTAAAGGAAGAGTTAAACCGCGTGATCCGTTCTCGTGTATTAAATCCAAAATGGATTGAAGCCATGCGTGAACATGGCTACAAAGGCGCGTTTGAAATGGCGGCCAGTATTGATTATATGTTTGCTTATGATGCGACAACTAATTTGATTGATGATTATCAATATGAAAAAGTGGCTGACGCACTGATTTTTGATCAAGAAAACCAAGCCTTTATGCAAGAAAATAATGTTAATGCGTTAGAAGAAATGGCAGAACGATTATTAGAAGCAACCCAACGTGGATTATGGCAGGAACCGGGCGAATACAGTGGAAAATTACAATCCTTGTTGTTAGACCTAGATGCAAAAAAAGAAAGCTCGAATTAAAACGATTTTATTTACATGGATGAAAGGTACCGTATGTTTGATGTTAAAATGCTGGATCGCACTGACCAAGAATTTATTCAAAACAAGATCAATAATAAAACTAAACCACCAGGTGCATTAGGGGCGTTAGAATCATTAGCGTTGCAATTAGCATTAATCACGGGCAAAGACACAATTAGTCTTAAGCAGCCAACAATTTTGGTGTTTGCTGGTGATCATGGTATTGCAGAAGAAGGCATTAGTATTGCACCGTCAGCTGTGACGCAGCAAATGGTGTTAAATTTTCTGAACGGTGGTGCGGCAATTAATTGTTTCTGTCACAGTAATCAAATTACCATGGACGTGATTGATGCGGGGATTTTACTACCTGTAACGGATGAGCGTTTAACCATGCAATCACTAGGTAATGGCACGGCTAACTTTACCAAACAAGCTGCGATGACATTAGCTAGCGTTGAGCAAGGTTTGCAGCTTGGTGCTGATGTGGCGATTAAACATTTGGATAATGGCAGTAATGTATTAGGCTTTGGTGAGATGGGAATAGGAAATACCTCATCTGCTGCTGCAATTATGTCTGCTATTACTCAGCTATCAGTTGAAGAATGCGCTGGTCGTGGTACTGGGATTTCTGATGACGCTTATGCTAAGAAAATTACGTTAATTAAACAGGCGATGGCGTTGCATGAAGGTAAACTTGATTCGGCAATGGGCATTATGGCCAGCGTTGGTGGTTTTGAGATTGTGCAGATGACAGGTGCTATGTTAGCAACGGCGCAGCGTCAAAGCATAATCATGGTCGATGGTTTTATTACCACTGCTGCAGCAATGTTAGCTGTGATGATAGAGCCTAATTGTCAGCAATACATGGTGTTCTGTCATAAATCACAAGAGCAAGGTCACCAATTAATGCTTAAACACCTTAATGCTGATGCGTTACTTACGTTAGATTTACGCTTAGGTGAAGGAACTGGTGTGGCATTAGCTTATCCATTATTACAAGCAGCAGCCAGTTTTTATAATGATATGGCGAGCTTTGAAGCCGCTGGTATTGACGCAGTATGATAGATAGACTCAAGGCTGAGTTAGCGCTGTTTTGGTTAGCATTGGGGTTTTTCTCTCGTATTCCAGTGCCTGCTAATTTGGATTTTAGTACCAAGAAGTTAAATCAATCTTGTCGCTACTTTCCCGTTGTCGGCTGGCTAATTGGTGGCTGTTGCAGTGCGGTATATTACTTTACTCAACTTTATTTTAGTGTCGACATTGCGATCTTGTTTGCCATGTTTACTGGCGTATTGCTTACTGGTGCATTTCATGAAGACGGTCTAATCGATTCGGCTGATGGCATAGGTGGCGGTTGGACGCGTGAACAAAAACTCGCGATTATGAAAGACTCGCGGGTTGGTAGTTATGGAGCGATTGCCATCTGGTTTGTATTAACGATTAAGTTTGCGTTGTTATTGAATTATAGCAACATCAGTCTCTCTAGTTATAACAGCGTCATGCTGGCATTACTTATTGCTCATCCGTTGAGTCGGACTGTAGCAACTGTGATGATGTTTATCTCACCTTACGTACGTGAAACTGCGGATACTAAATCTAAATCTGTCGCTGAACCTAAGCAACGCAATGATTTATATATCAGCTTAATATTAGGCTTTTTACCGCTATTACTGCTGCCTGAATTAATCTTGCCAATGTTGTTTATATTAGTGATTTTTGTGTTTTGTTTTCGTCGTTTTGTGCATAAACAAGTAGGCGGTATTACCGGTGATTTACTTGGTTTAGCGCAACAACTCAGTGAGTTATTAATTTATATGGTATTAATTATAGGACTACAAGGATGATCCATTTAGTCATTGGTGGTGCTCGTTCGGGCAAGAGCGTCTATGCTGAAACCCTCGCTGGTGAATTAAGCCAAAGCCTTGGTAAGCACTGTCCTCATAAGCAAAGTACGGCTAAAAAATTAATTTATCTGGCGACCGCAACCATCTATGACGATGAAATGCAGCAACGCATTGACTTACATCAGCAACGACGTGATCAGGATTGGTCGCTGGTGGAAGAGCCTTTGCAACTGGCGAGTTGTTTGCAAACATTATCGGGCACCAATGCGGTGGTCTTAATTGACTGTATGACCTTGTGGTTAAGCAATTGGATCTGTTCTGATAACTTTGCTGAATTTGAATCGCAACGCCAGAAATTTATCGCAACTTTAATTGAGTTTGATGGCGATTGTGTCATTGTCAGCAATGAAGTCGGTAGTGGAATAGTGCCAATGGGCGAGTTGTCCCGCAGTTTTGTTGATCATGCTGGTTGGCTAAATCAAGCAATTGCTAAGGTGTCAGATAAAAGCACCTTGGTTGTGGCTGGATTACCGTTAGTGTTAAAAGGTTAGGGGGGTGGATGCAGACAGAGTTGTATTTAGTGCGTCATGGTGAACCACAAATTCGTAACGCGTTATTAGGTCGTACTAATCCCGAGTTGTCTGAATTAGGTTGGCAGCAAATGCTAGACAATTGTGCCGGGCTGACTGATATTGATGTGATGATCTCGTCACCTTTACTGCGTTGTGCATTATTCGCTAAGCACATCGCAGCGCAACAGGAATTACCTTTACATATCAGCGCTGACTTTGTCGAGTTTGATTTTGGTGATTGGGATGGCCGGTCTTATCAGGCATTGCATAATGATTTCCCGCAAGGTATGCATAATTTCTTTATCGACCCAGCTAATAATACGCCGCCTAATGGGGAGTCATTAGCGGACTTTTCGCAACGTGTTGAGGTTGCGCTGCTGAATGTACTACAAGAGTATCAAGGTAAACGTATTGCTTTGTTTGTACATTCTGGGGTAATACGCACGTTAATCGCGTGGTGTTTAAAAATAGACTATCTGCACGGTGTGCAATTTCAGCGGATTAAAATTGAGTATGCCAGCATTAGCCACATTAGCGTATTCGCCCACGAAGGCGAACATTTTCCGCAATTGGGTTATACCAATAAAGTTGTGGTTCAAAAACAACAAAATTGCCAAAAAATGGAATGACAGGATAGGGTAAAATAATGACAGGAATGACCGAAGTAGAAAAGCATTTACGTAAGTCTCGTAACCGTAAAATCAAGGTTGAGAAAGGCGTAGAAAAAGCAAAAGAAGAACGCGGTATTATGCTAGTTATTACCGGCAATGGTAAAGGTAAATCAACGGCGGGTTTTGGTAATGTTACACGTTGTGTCGGCCATGGATATAAAGCGGCAGTGGTGCAGTTTATTAAAGGTAAATGGGATTGCGGTGAACGTAATCTGTTAGAAAAGCTTGATGTGCCTTTTGCAGTGATGGGCACCGGATTTACTTGGAATACCCAAGACCGAGAGGTCGATATTGAAGCTGCTAAGATTGTATGGGAACAGGCTAAGCTATTTTTAAAAGACCCTGATATCCACGTGGTGCTGCTGGATGAATTAACGTACATGTTAAGTTATGAGTATTTACCGAAAGATGAAATCCTTAATGCATTAAAGAATCGTCCGCGCGAGCAATCTGTGGTTGTCACTGGCCGACGAGCAAGTGCTGAGTTAATTGAAATGGCTGACACAGTGAGTGATATTCAAGATACTAAGCATGCATTCAGAGCTGGCATTAAAGTTAGAAAAGGCGTTGATTGGTAGCTCTATTTAGATAGTTTAAGCCTATTAAATGAATTCTGCAGATACTCTGACTTTAAATATTCGTCGTGTATCTTACCAAATGTGATAATCCAAACATTAGCATATCCAGCTGTATCACAAATGACTATCAAATTATTTTTGATAGTCATTCAAACGATCCCCTCTTTTTGATGATCAAAAATTTTGCTAATTTAACTGCATACCTTCTAGTACTAATTTAGTCACTGCGTTAATACGCCAAGACCTAAAGAGAATACAATTATGCAAAATAAAATTACCATTGGAGTTACCGATCTTTCTTTCCACCGTGTAACAGCTTCACTTGTTGCTAATGTCTTGGTAGATATGGGCTTTGAAGTCGAGCGTATTTATTCTCCGCATCAAGAAAACTTTGCTAAGTTGAAGTCTGGAGAGGTTGACATGCTATCTTCCGCTTGGCTCCCGTCCAGTCATGGCATTTATAAATCCGATGTCGAAGAGGTTGAACCATTGCTTGAATTAGGTTTGCATTATAAACCGTATGCACTTTGGGGGGTACCAGACTATATACCGGAAGAGGCGGTTGCTGAGGTTGATGATTTACTTAAACCTGAAGTGCTTTCCCGTATGAAAAAAGACATCCAAGGCATTAACCCTGGGGCAGGGATAACGCGATTTTCGATTCAGATGATGGATGAATATAATCTCAATGATGTTGGATATAAGTTCTATACAGGTACTGAAGAAGATTGCTTTAATGCATTCGAACAAGCTGTAGCGAATAAAGAGTGGGTGGTAGTTCCGCTATGGAAACCTCAGTTTTTACACCATAAATATACGATCCGTGAGATTGCCGAACCAAAAGGTTTATTGGGCATTGTTGACCGCGCAGTATTACTACTTCGACAAGATCGTTCATCGTATTTTAGCCAAGACCAAATTAATAAATTAGACTCACTGCGCTTCTCAAATGAGATTATTGCAGCGCTCGACTATCAGGTCTCCCGCGAAGGAAAGTCTTTGGATGACGTAACTAAAGCATGGTTAACTGAACAAAAATAATAATGTAGTACTTAGTTAAGGGGAGAACCCCTTAACTATTTTTGTCGCTTACACTAAGACGGAATTGTAACTACTTTTCCTGCCACATTTTTCGATTTTAACTGCGTCATTATTACCCCAGCTAATACCAATGTCCCACCGATAAACTGCTCACTTGATAGCTGTTCATTAAGAATAAAGGTCGCCATGATCGCAGTAAATACCGGTAATAAATTCATGAACATTGCAGTCTTATCTGCGCCGAGATAATGAATACTTTGCATCCATAACCAAGCAGCTAATATCGACGTTGGGATCGCGGCATATAACACTAGCGGTAATGATTTACTGCTCAGGCTAACCTGGCCGTTGTACGTCAGTACTGGTATTAAAATGATGACGGCAAATAGCATCTGTACATATAGTGCAATCCAGTTATTAAATGGTAAGCGCCAGCGTTTGAGTAGAATCCCGTAAAGGGCGTAACTGCTGGCTGCAATCAGCATGTAGGTATCACCGATATTAACACCCTCAGACAGTAAACTACTGATTTGACCGTGGCTTAACATATACACCAAACCTGTCATCGAAATAGCAGCGCCGAGTAATGCTTTCTTAGTCAGTGAAATGCCGAGTAGTGGCACACTAAACATCAAGCTTAATAACGGGACTAAGGCAAAAATCAGCGTCATATGTGTTGCTGTCGTGGTCGCTGCAGCAAAGTAGGCGAGGGATTGATTGATCGCCATGCCCAGTAATGCCAGAAATGCTAATTTAGGTAAATAGGGTTTAATCGCTTGGCGTTTTTTCCATACTGGTTTGATCAAAAAAGGCGTCAGTGTCATTAAGGCAATAAACCAGCGATAGAAGGAAATTGTTTCGGGTGCGATAACATTGGTCGATAAGATATTAACAATCGAATTGCCTGACCAGATGATAACGGTAAGTAGCGGGAGTAAAAAATACATGGAGATCTGCTTGCGTATAAAAGAGCGATTGTAGCAGAGAATAAAGTGTTATTGGTAAGTACTTATTTGTAGGGTGATAGGTAGATAAAGCAGTCTAAGTGATCCCATCTAAAGAGAGACCACCTAGATTCTTTTAACGCTCAGTCTATTACGTTAATGCTTTTTGTTTTATTTTCTGTTTAACTACTGTTTCATTAAATATCAGTGATAGCAAAATAATACCGCCGCCTAACGCCAATTTGACTAAGTCCGCATCACGGTTCCAAATCACCAGGTTAACCAACAAGCCTAGCGGTACGAGCACGTTATTCATGGCGGCTAATGTCCCTGCATTCACTAAACATGCGCCTTTATTCCACATGAAGTAACCTAAGCCCGATGCGATAATACCGAGGTAAGTTAATACACCCCATTGTGTTGTCGTCGAGGGCATTTTTTCTGTACTACCTAGTAACATAAATGCGATGCAGGCAACCAAGAATGCGCCAATATAAAACAGGCCAAACACTTCGCTATGTTTAACGTCCTTTAATTCATTTTCAGATAGTTTTTTATAAGCCACCTGACCAATCGCCATGGCAATATTCGCACCTTGTACAACAAGGAAACCAACTACGAAACCTTCGTTAATACCTGCGTATTTAATTACTACAGCACCTAATACTGCGATGATAGCAGTGCCTAAATACCAAGGGTTGAAACGAGAATGTAATAGATCATCAATTAAGGTTACGTAAATCGGGGTGAATACGGTAAATAGTAATACCTCTGGCACTGATAAGAGTAGGAATGATTGATAATAAAATCCGTACATAATACCCAGCTGGCAAGCACCAATCGCCATCACTTTAGCAATCGTGGTACGTGATAAGTTGCCCAGTTTTAAGAATGGGATGAATACCAGCATAGCTAAACCAATACGGAATAATACCGAGAACCAAGCATCAACCTGACCCGCCAGATAAACGCCGATAAGGCTAAATGAAAAAGCCCATACCAAGTTTGTTATGATTAAAAAGTGCATTGATGGTTACCTTAATTAATTTTGTATGGGTTTATAGATGTCAGTAAAGTGTAAATTCACAGCATTAGAGTTTATATTTTGTCTAAATTGCATTACAGTTTTGTCTTTTAAATTTGATGATTAGATTTACATCGGTGTGATAAATAAACATTTGTAAACATTTACTCGCGTTAATCACCATGACTGATATTTTATAGCGACCAATGACAGCGAGATTTATAAAACAATGAAATTCAGTACTTTATTTTTTTTAACCATAAATGTTTCGGTGGCCTGGAGTTCTTATGCGAGCACTGTAATTGCAAGTAACCAAAACATGAACCTAGATACGGTAGTAAAATCATCAGTAAAGCGTATTTACCTGTTAGAAAAAAGTCCTGTTATTGGCAAAATGGTTACTCCATCTACTGCAGAGCTCTGCAATGTGGCTAAAGGTACGGTGGATTACCTTGCTTTAGGTGAAAATTACGACCCTGGTATTATTACCGCCGGTATGACTGCGCAATTTGGTGGTGATTTAAAAAGAGTAAAGCGGACCCTTAATTTTATTTGCCAAGTACAGCAAGCGGATAAATTAGCGGGCACTGTAAGCCGTTTAATGGATGCTGATTTTATTACCGAACACTTTGATGTGATCCGTTGGATGCCAGATAAAAATCAAGCGCAGGGCTTTGCCAAAAATAAACCCTTATTGAAAAATATCCCTGATGATAAAATTTTGCTGACTAAATATTATATTAAACTTGCAAAAGGGACTGCAAAGCAAACTCCTGAAACTCCTTATGCATTATATGCACTGCCAAATGATGAACAAGGCTTAACGTTAGAGCAGAGCGATGCAGAGCGTGGATTAATTCGTCATCAGTTAACTAAGCAAGATGTGTTAACGGGTATTTTAGATAAAGATAGCTTGGCTGAGCCTATGGTGTGGTTGTCGCGTTATGACCTAGAAGATTCATTAATGCAGGGTACAGTAAAAGTCGATATAGAGTCAGATTCTAATGGCGTTACGAGTCAGTTTTTTAATGTCCATCGTAATAACGGCATTGGCTACCAGCGTAACTTGAAAAAAGAGCAGCAGGGGCGTTACTGGTATTTTAAGAAAACCGAGTCTGTGATGGGTTATGGTAAAGATGCTAATCATAAGATCCCTGTTTATCCATTAGTGACAGTCGCAGGTGATTTAGCGCATTTAGGCTTAGGTAAGTTAATTATGCTGACCCACAATGGTGAAAGTCGTTTAACCGTATTAGCCGATACGGGCGGAGCATTTGAAAATAACCAATATCAGCTAGACTACCTTGGCGGTTATTTTAAAAACTGGGATGATTATATTAATACTTACCGTACCTTTCCTGATTATTTTGAAGCGCGGATATTGTTGCTGAAAGATAAATAAATTTAGTCGACTCACTCAAAGATTGTTAGCTTA
>NZ_FPLG01000054.1:0-142080 GCF_900120065.1 Moritella viscosa | reverse complement strand
ACTCAAAGATTGTTAGCTTATCGCTAAAACGCAAAAAACCAGCCGAAGCTGGTTTTTTCATATTAACTGACTCTTATTATTTAACTGATAATAAGCTCACAATAAGGTTCTAAATTAGAACTGGTTCATCGTGTTATCTTTACCGCCTGCTTTCAGTGCTGCATCACCAGCAAAGTATTCTTTATGGTCATCGCCCATATCAGAACCAGCCATGTTTTGGTGCTTAACACAAGCAATCGATTGACGGATCTCTTTACGTTGAACACCTTTAACGTAGCCCAGCATCCCTTGATCACCGAAGTATTCTTTCGCTAGGTTATCAGTTGATAGCGCTGCTGTATGGTAAGTCGGTAGCGTGATTAGGTGGTGGAAGATACCAGCTTCACGTGCTGAATCAGCTTGGAATGTACGGATTTTCTCATCAGCTTGAATTGCTAATTCCGTGCTATCGTATTTCTCGTTCATTAGATCTGCACGATCATATGCTGAAACGTCTTTACCTTCTTCAAGCATGATATCAAATATTTGCTGGCGGAAGTTTAGTGTCCAGTTGAATGATGGCGAATTGTTGTAAACAAGTTTTGCATTCGGTACAACTTTACGGATCTCATCAACCATTGCGCCAATTTGACCAACGTGTGGTTTCTCAGTTTCAATCCATAATAAGTCAGCACCGCCTTGTAGAGACGTGATGCAGTCAAGTACACAACGCGCTTCACCCGTACCTTGTTTAAATTGGAATAAGTTACTTGGTAAACGTTTAGGGCGTAATAATTTACCGTCTTTCTTAAGAATCACATCGCCATTGCCTAGCTCTGCTTCTGAGATCTCATCACAATCAAGGAACGAGTTATATTGATCACCAAGGTCACCAGGTTCATTCGTTACAGCGATTTGTTTTGTTAGACCAGCACCGAGTGAGTCAGTACGCGCAACAATCACACCATTATCGATACCTAGCTCTAGGAATGCGTAACGAACGGCATTGATTTTCGCAAGGAAATCTTCGTGTGGCACGGTTACTTTACCGTCTTGGTGACCACATTGTTTTTCATCAGATACTTGGTTTTCGATTTGGATACAACATGCACCAGCTTCAATCATTTTTTTAGCAAGTAGGTAAGTTGCTTCCGCGTTACCAAAACCAGCATCGATATCAGCAATGATTGGCACAACGTGAGTCACGTGATTGTCAATCTTGTCTTGTGTTTCAGCAACTTTAGCTGAGTCGCCCGCATCTCTTGCTGCGTCTAGTTCGCGGAATAAACCACCTAATTCGCGTGCATCGGCTTGGCGAAGGAAGGTGTATAGTTCTTCAATTAATGCTGCAACAGATGTCTTTTCATGCATTGATTGGTCAGGCAGTGGACCAAACTCAGAGCGCAGTGCAGCAACCATCCAACCAGATAGGTAAAGGTAACGACGGTCAGTATTGTTTTCAAAATGTTTCTTGATAGAAATCATTTTTTGTTGACCGATAAAACCATGCCAGCAACCTAAAGATTGCGTGTACAATGAAGAATCATTATCGTAATTTTCCATATCAGCGCGCATAATATCAGCTGTGTATTGCGCAACTTCAAGGCCCGTTTTGAAGCGGTTTTGAGCACGCATACGCGCTGTATATTCAGGGCTAATTGCCGCCCATTTAGAACCTTGTTCAGCTTTTAGTGTAGCTACTGAATCGATATCATTGTTGTATGTTGACATAGCAAATCCTTTACAGTGATCAAGTGATGATTAAATTGAAACGCAATGATTAAAGCCTTTTATTCATTTGCGTTTTGATGAGTTGATATTAAACGTTCAATTGATATTTAGTTAGTTTATATTTTCTATAGTCATCATTCACATTGTGAATATATAAGGCTGTTAATTTATCTTATTTGTGGTGTACTCTGGTTATATCGTTAGATATGATTAAATTTTATGTCATGTAAGTTGCTATATCATTGAGATAGCATTGTTTTATTACTTTTATTGTTGTGGGTATTTATTTTATGAATATATCAGGGATTGATCTTAATTTATTGATTTACTTTGATGTTTTGTTGCGTGAAAAAAACGTAACTCGTGCGGCAAGTATGCTTAATATTACCCAACCGGCAATGAGTAATGGCTTACGTCGGTTGCGTACTCTCCTTGACGATCCTGTTTTAGTGCGTACTTCTGGTGGTATGACCCCGACTGAAAAAGCACGTAAATTAGCCCCTGTGATCAGAAAATTATTACTCGAACTAGAAGAAGCCTTACAAGAAGAAAAAGAATTTGATCAAAATAGTCAGCGGGTTTTTCGTATTATGGCCAGTGACTATGCAGAATCAACCTTGATACCTAGGCTATTGAGTAAGCTAAATAAAGTCGCACCAAATATGACTGTGGATATTATGACGCCCTCTGATGTGACCTTCCATGATGTAGAGGAAGGCAAGATTGATATGGCGATTAACCGGTTTGATGAATTACCACAATCGTTTTATCAAAAAACCTTATGGTATGATTCGTTTACTTGCATGATGAATGCAGATAATCCGATCGTAAATAAATTTAATTTGAATCATTATTTAGCATCAAAACATGTGTGGGTATCTAAGACTGGTTTTGGTGTTGGTGTCGGGATGAATCCACATGATGTGCAAAAATTAGGCTGGGTAGATGAAGCACTTGATCGTTTAGGTAAGAAGCGTGATATTACGGTATTTACGCGTAATTATAATGTCGCGATGCAACTGGCGTTGCAAGATGAACTAATAGCGACATTACCGACTCAAGCTGCGCTTATTCATAAAAGTAACAGTAACTATACTTTGCTTGAACCACCATTCCCGATCCCTAATATTGAATTGAAAATGATTTGGAGTCCGTTATTGCATCATGACGCTAGCCACATTTGGTTCCGCCAACAGGTTCTTGAAGCGGCAACGGAACTACGTGCAGATAATAAATAGGTGCGATTAATATTGTTGGATCTCTAAGCTACTTATCACGTGATGGCCACTTGTTACTTGCTGGCTTAATTGATACATAGCATTAGCAAGCTGGTCGATGCTTATCGGCTTTTGTTGCTTTAAAAGGGTCACGGGAAAGAGGGACAATACGGCCAGTGGGTAATAAGCAATAGCTTCCATTAATCTAAACTCATCACGTTTACCGTGTAATAGGGTTGGTTGATAAAGATATAGGGCTGAGAGTGGTAACTGACGTAATAACAGCTCTGTTTCACCTTTAGTTTGTAAGTAACTACTTACAGACTTAGCATTGGCTCCAACAGCGCTAATGACATGTAATTGTGCTTTAGTATTATTTGCTACCCAAGTACCAAAGTTAACAATATAGTCTTTATCTACTTGCCTAAATGCGGCTAATGAACCCGCTTTTTTACGTGTTGTACCGAGGCAACAATAAGCACTGTTAATGTCGACTGCAATAGATAAATTATCAAAATTGGCTAAATCGATAATGATTTCCGTCACTTTATTTTGATGCGCAAACTGTGTCGGTCGATAATGCAGGATATAGATATTCTCAATCGTCATATCATTGAGTAGCTGCTGCATTAACTGGTTGCCTGTTGCCCCTGTCGCGCCGACGATAATGACATTTTTCATGATAATTCCTTCATTTATAGTTCTAAAACACAGCTAAGCAGATTTATTACCGCGAATATAAAAGCGGGAAAACATTAGCGTTAATAATTTTAAACTGAATAGCCAAAATAGGTTTAGCGTTGTCCCGCCAATTAACCCTGTCAGTATTGCTGCTTGGCTTAATGGTATACCTGGTGTGAAAAGTGATAAGGTATTTTCAGCTAATTGACTGTCGATGCGAGTAACAAAATAAGTGAGTTTATTTATATAACTACCTTCTGTTAGGATCACCAAATCGGTCGCTAATTTAGGTAATGATAGCTGTAACGTGAGCACTTGCTTACCTATTTGCTGAACAGCTGGTGCTGGGCTAGATTTAAAATCAGTGATGAGCGTATCGAGCTGACCATTAAAATTGGTATCGGCAATTAATTGAAATTGCTGTAGTTGGTTTTGTTGGGCGAGGTAATAACCGGAAAGTTGCTGGCTGTAGTGATCAATAAACTGCGGAAGTTGCATAAATAACATGACGCCAATGGTAAATAATAAGCGTTGTAGTAAACCATGAATAAACGTCATATTGCGCGCGTCCTTTGCGATGATTAGACCCTGTAAATCTCTACAGAGTCGTGCTTACAAGTTATAGCTATTTACCGTTATAACTCTGCGCCATATTGCGATTCCATCCAGCCTTCTAAGATCACCATCGCTGATGCACTATCAATAGCGCCTTTTTGAAGGGCTTTAAAACCACCTTCTTCAAACAAACGAGCTTTGGCATCTTTTGTAGTTAGACGTTCGTCATGCATTTCTGTTTTCACATTAAAACGGCCTGTTAAACGATTGGCAAATTTAATCGCACGTTTGGTGATGTCTTGCTCGGTACCATCCATGTTGAGAGGTTTACCCACGATCACAAGATCGGGTTGCCACTCTTTAATCTGTTGCTCAATTAAATCCCAGTCCGGGATGCCATCATTGGCTTTAAAAGCCACAAGTGGCCGCGCTGTTCCTGTGATCTCCTGACCAACGGCGATACCAATACTTTTTGTTCCGAAATCAAAACCAAGCAGGGTTCTTTGTCCGCTTTCTGCATTACTCATATTTTTCTCCGTAGGACTCTTTATACCCAAGCTACTTCAAGATGCTGGTATATATTAAGAATGACCTACCTGACTCGATAATTGGCTGACGTCGATACCTATTTTTTGCACGGCCTGTTCCCAACGTTGGTGCACAGGCACTTTAAATAAAATATTTTCGTCAGCGTTAATAGTTAACCAACTGTTGTCGGCAATTTCTTGTTCTAACTGCCCTTTCGTCCAGCCTGAATAACCTAACGCAACAATATAATTTTCGGGTTGTTTTTTAGTGCCAAGTGTTGCTAATACATCTAATGATGAGGTGATCATTAATTCATCATTGATTTGTAAGCTCGAGCTAAAACCAGGATAGGCCGTATGTAATACAAAACCACGGTCTTCAGATACGGGACCACCTTTAAATACCAGATCATCGATGACTGTTTTCGGCTCGGCAGGGGAGGCTGTCTCATCGTCTAGATCAGCTTCGACTGTTTGTGATAATAACTCGTCGACAGAAATATTGACGGGAAGGTTGATGATGATCCCCATCGCTCCTTCGTTGTTATGTTCACAAATATAGATAACAGAGCGTTCGAAAATACCATCTTTCATGCTCGGCATCGCGATAAGGAAGTGATCTTGCAAAGAGTCCATAGGCCTATCTTTTATTGTTAGCTGTGAATGTTATTATGGCAGAAAATCATAGCTTAATTGGTTAAATTGATTATAAGCTATGATTTATTTTATTCTTCATTTACGCGTGGGCAGGTAAATTAATTTTTCTTTAAACGTGCTTCAATTGCATCCATCAACATACCTGTGATGCTTACGTCATAGGCTGCTTCGATTTCGCGGATACAAGTTGGGCTTGTTACATTGATTTCAGTAAGCTTGTCACCAATCACGTCTAGACCAACAAAAATTAAGCCTTTTTCTTTTAATTTAGGCCCTAATGCTTTGGCAATCTTCCAATCACTTTCTGATAATGGGCGTGCAACACCACGACCGCCAGCGGCGATATTACCGCGCGTTTCACCACTTGCTGGGATACGGGCTAGGCAATATGGTACCGGTTCGCCATCAATAACTAAGATACGTTTGTCGCCATCTTTAATATCAGGAATAAATTTTTGTGCCATGCAGTAACGTGTTTCATGTTCAGTCAGTGTTTCGATGATCACGCTGACGTTTTTATCTTGTTCGTTAAGACGGAAGATTGATGCGCCACCCATACCGTCAAGCGGTTTTAAGATCACATCTTTGTGTTCTTTATGGAATGCACGCAATTTGTCTTTACGACGTGTTACTAATGTTGTTGGCGTGAATTCGCTAAACCATGCTGTGTATAGTTTTTCATTGGCATCACGTAGACTTTGCGGTTTGTTAACGATTAATGTGCCTTCGTCTTCGGCGCGCTCAAGCATGTAAGTTGCGTAAACGAATTCACTATCGAACGGAGGATCTTTACGCATTAATACCACATCAAGATCGGATAATAGGTGATTTGTTTCTTCACCTAACTCGTACCAATTCGCTGGATCTTGTTGTACTTTCAATGAACGGGACGCAGCATATGCACGGCCTTCAAGCAGAAACAGATCTTGCATTTCCATGTAGAAAAGTTCGTAACCACGGTTTTGCGCTTCCATTAACATTGCAAAGCTAGAATCTTTTTTAATGTTGATGTCTGCAATGGGATCCATCACGATGCCAAGTTTAATTGTCATATTCTTTATCCTATCCTATCCTAAATCGCCAAAGCGGCATTGTAATGCGGTGATCGCCGTTAATGCTGCTGTTTCTGTTCGTAATACTCGAGGACCTAATAACGTTTCTTCAAAGTTAAATTGTTCTGTCATGCTAATTTCATCCGCAGATAGACCGCCTTCAGGACCGATTAACAAACGCACGCCATTTTTAGGCTCGGGTAAGGTATTAATGCTGTATTTTGCGCGTGGGTGCAGGTTCAATTTGAGTTCTGTTGTTTCTTCTGCCGCCCAGTCTTTTAACTGTTTTGGTGCTAGTACTTGTGGTACGTAATTACGACCACTTTGTTCACATGCAGAAATGACAATTTTTTGCCATTGCTGTATTTTTTTCTCTAAACGTTCACCAGAGAGTTTAACACCACAACGTTCACTAAAGAGTGGCGTGATAGTTGTTACACCCAACTCGACAGATTTTTGGATAGTGAAATCCATTTTATCACCGCGTGAGATCGCTTGACCAAGGTGGATCTTAAGTGGTGATTCACTGTTAATATTTTGGAATTCGTCAATCTGAACTGTCACTGATTTTTTCGTGGTTTGTTCAATTGTGGCTTGGTATTGGCCACCTTTACCGTTAAATAAAGTTAGCGTGTCACCTGTAGTCATACGTAACACACGACCAACGTGGCCTGCGCCGTCTGGTGATAATTCAAAGCTAGAACCCACGATTAGTTCGCCGGATTCGAAGATGCGAGGATGACGCATGCTGTGTACCTTTATTTAAATATGTAGTTAATAAAATGATTATACCCACTTTTTTTATTAGCAGATAAAATTTATCCGTTAACAAATAAAATAGTTGTAGGTTACAGCAGTAACCTACAGTGATCTCTGTCTCGTTACTGGCATCGTCAGATTCATCCTAAGGTTAAAAATTGATCCTTTGTTCGTTTAAGCGGGGTCGATGCATACTAATTATCTTGAAATAATGAGTTATTGACGATCGCAATTAGCAACCTTAAGTGTCCTATATTGGCACTGTGATGGATGGTATTTTACTGTTCATTTTACTATTTATTTTACTATTTATTTTACTGTTTAGTTAAGGCATATGATGAATAAGACCCGGAACATACAATTAATAAATGAATTTCCATTGTTGGAATCGCTGATAGATCTTAAACCACTGAGTTGGTTTAATCCTAAAGCGACAAGTTATGCCGAAGCTTTACCCTATGTTGGCTTAACTGCTGTGGATGTGAAGGAGGCGAGTGAACGTTTGCTGCGTTTCGCTCCTTTCTTTTGTCAGGCATTTCCTGAAACACTGCAGAGTCACGGTATTATTGAATCACCGTTGCAGACAATTTCGGCTATGCAAGCGGCGCTGAGCAATTACTATCAAACGGCATTACCAGGTCGCATGATGATTAAGTTAGACTCTCAATTACCAATATCGGGTTCAATTAAAGCGCGGGGTGGTATTTATGAGGTTCTGCAGCATGCCGAAAAACTGGCAATTTCAGCAGGTCTACTTCGCTTAGAAGATGATTATAGTAAGATTAATTCGGAACAATTCAGGGCATTTTTCAGCCAGTATAAAATTGCAGTCGGTTCAACCGGAAACTTAGGTTTATCTATTGGTATTATAGGCGCCAGCTTAGGGTTTCAGGTTAGTGTGCATATGTCTGCGGATGCTCGGCAATGGAAAAAAGATCGCTTGCGTAGTCATGGCGTAAATGTGATTGAATATGAATCAGACTATAGCATTGCGGTTGAACACGGCCGCGAAGAAGCGTTACAAGATCCGTTCTGTCATTTTGTTGATGATGAAAACTCTACATCGTTGTTCTTGGGTTATGCGGTTGCCGGAGAGCGATTAAAACAGCAATTTATTGAGAAAGATATTACTGTTGATGGCCAACATCCACTCTTTGTTTATCTCCCTTGTGGTGTGGGTGGTGGTCCTGGCGGCGTTGCTTTTGGTCTTAAGCTGGCTTTTGGCGACAATGTTCATTGCATTTTTGCGGAACCGACTCATTCACCGTGTATGTTATTAGGCGTTTATACCGGACTCCATGATCAGATCTCTGTTCAGGATCTCGGTATTGATAATATTACAGCTGCCGATGGTCTTGCTGTTGGTCGTGCTTCGGGTTTTATCGGTAAAGCAATGGAACGTATGTTAGATGGCTATATTACGTTAACAGATGCGGACATGTATCAGTTATTAGGGCTGATTCATGACACTGAGCAGCTTAAGCTTGAACCTTCTGCACTGGCAGGAATGCCGGGGATAGTGCATGTGGTCAATAATTCAGATTATCTTGAGAGGATGCAACTTCGTGATAGTTTGGCGAATGCAACACATTTGGTGTGGGCTACCGGCGGCGGTATGGTGCCAGATCAAGAAATGACAGCCTATTTACAGCAAGCTAAAAATTGATTCTTCATAACGCCTAAGATTCCTTATTTCGGCTTGCCCTGTGGGAGACTCGCTTGAATAACAGTACTGCGTTACAATATTTTAAAATGGAATAATCGTTATCTGCATATTGTGCCTTGTTCTGATATCCCAGCGAGTCTCTGATATAGCATCTTGAAGGAGTTTGGGTATTAAGTTATGGAATTAACATTCGGCAGTCACAAACAGTTTAGCGGTAGCCAATTAGCTAACTTGGATACCTTTGTAAAAGCAGCGCAGCACGGTTCATTCACGCAAGCGGCTGAGGTGCTTTTTCTCACCCCCAGCGCAGTCAGTCATCGTATTGCTAAGTTGGAACAAGAACTCGGCTTTAAGCTGTTTCATCGTTTGCATAAACAGTTGAAACTGACGGGTGAGGGCGCGAGATTATGTCGTAGTTGCGAGCGGTTGTTTAACTCACTGGATGAAGAGTTAAATGATATTCGCAGTAATGAATTATCAGGTCGTCTGACAATCTATGCCCGTCCTTCTATTTCACTGTGTTGGCTGGTTCCTCGGATCCATGATTTTCATCGCCTATATCCGGCTATCCAGTTGGATATTCTTACTGGTAATGACGATATTAATTTTCAGACTCAGTTTATTGATGTTGCACTTTATTATACATCTGGTCCCTTTCCTGGATTATCGAATATTGAATTGATGTCCGAGGAGGTTACGCCTGTCTGTTCTCCAGCTTATGCCGAGTTACACGACCTTATTGATAACCCCGGAAATATTCGCAACTGCAGCTTATTACATGATTGCAAGGCATGTAATAAGCTGCTTACAATGCGGAATGGTTAGAATGGACTGAACGTCATCAGATACCTGAAGTGAATTATAATCGCGGTTTGAGTTTTGACCGTTCAGATCTGGCGATGGTTGCTGCTATTAATCATGCAGGGCTGGCTATCGGGCGTAAACGGCTGGTAGATAAACATTTACGTAGTGGTGAATTAATTGCTCCCTTTCCGGCACTAATTAGTCCTGCAACATATCAATATCATGCCGTATATAGCGCAGATATTACGCCCAATCCAAAAGTGAAGGTGTTATTAGACTGGTTACAGCAACAGGCTGAGCTGTAGTCGCGTTTTTAAATATGACCTATAGACAAAAGTGGTATCACCTGCATTTTATTAACGGGTGATACCAGTATCAGAGGGTGTATCAGTGCTATTATTAGCGGAGAGTAGCACCCTTATTTAAGTCGATCAGTTTACTCAATACTTTGTCACCGTCCATACGGATACCATTATGTTCGAACTCTGAGGTTAACCAGTATTTTAGGTTGTTTATACGTGCAACTGTTTCCAGACTGTATTGCATGTCGACATACATATCTTCGCTATAAATTGCAGCCGCAACCGGTACTTGGTTGTTTTTAAGTACCTCTAGATCGTAAAGATCTGACCAATCCTCTTTTTCAGCTAACTGTTGCGCCGCTTCTTGCAATGGTTTCAAGTTATTGAATTGCTCGAACATCCACGGATAAATCATTTCACCAGTGAATAAGAAGGGCTGGCCTGCTTGATAATTAAATTCAGCATAGTCTGCACGAACGCGATGGGCAGCCCAGTTTGATGCTTGTTGCTGGCAATAGATAGACTCATGCAGTAAGGCAAAAATTGGATTGGTATTGTAATCAAGGAACTGACAGAACTGTGCTAAAAATAAAGGATTAACTTGGGTGCCTTTTTGCGTAGTGATAAGCGCTTGTTCAAGTAGGTAATAAACCGCTTCAGGGCCTTCTTCCATACCTAGGTTAACGCCAAGTAGTTGTAGCATTTCAACTGTTAGCTTTTCACCTGTCGCAAGGTAAGTATCGTGCTCGGTAATGTGTGTTGCTAATGCAGCTACAAGGTCTTGCGCATCGCTAAAGCGTGTAAAGAAGTCGTTATTTTTCGCCTGTACGCGTTTATAGGTGGCTTGATACACCTCATCGGCAGGGCGTGTCAGTGATGGTAATCCACCAGTGATGAAAGCTTGTGTTAATCCTTCTGGCGCAGCGGTTAAATAACGTAATACACAGAAGCCACCAAAACTTTGGCCGATGATGCTCCAGGTATTAAACGGTGATAATTGTGCTCGGATTGCTTCGGCATCACGGACAATATTATCCGCACGTAAATGACTTAGGTAGTCCGCTTGTTCACTGGTAGTTAAGTGATTAAGACTTACCGAACTGATTGGTGAAGATAGCCCAGTGCCACGTTGGTCGAGTAATAATACGCGGTATTCTTGTAATGCGCGCTTGATCCAACCGGCATTTGCCATCGGACGTACCGCACCAAATCCAGGACCACCTTGAAAATAGACCAAATAGGGCAGGTCTTGATCTTGTTTATCTGGCGCGACAAGTTCACGTACAAATACGTCAATCGTGTCACCGTCAGGTTTGTTGTAATCAAGTGGCAAAGTGAATGTATGCTTTTGTGCAACTAAGCCGCTTAATGTGAGATCAATTTTCATGGCAATCCTTTGTTCGCAATAAGGTAATGATGGAGAGCATTGTAACCCTAATTTAGTACTAAGTATTAATATTTAATGGCTGCCGATTAAGACTTATCAAATCAGAAATCATCTTGTTTTAATAAATCCAGTGCAACAACTCGATAACAATGTGTAAATATATATTTACGTTTTGGTGGCTGTATTACTTCACCTAATCTTTTATACATATGAAATACATTTCAATAAAGTAAATAAAGTTATTTAATTACAATCTCTTACAGTTTTTAATTTAAAGTTAACACGTTTGTTTTTAATTTCAGTTGATATTTGAATTAATTTTCTAAAAAGATTGGCAATACCTAATTGTTAGTATATTGTTAATCGATTGGTTTTAAGTCATTCCCTAAGGTTGATACTTGTTAATAGTGTTAGCTAAATTTATTTGTAACTTTAGGGGGACAGATAAGCTAAGCATTGCTCAATTTATCTGCCATTTAGGTAGCACTGGCCATGTTGTAATATCCAGGGAATGTCTGAACGGATTCAGGTGTTGAGTGTTCGTTTTAAACAACACATTACAGGTGTTGTATCAGCAATCACAATATTTAGATGGAGACTACAATGAATAAAATAAATAAATTTATTTTAAGCACTATAGCGCTAAGTATTCTTAGTTCCACCACTACAGCTACCGCCGCTCAGAAGATCAATTTACGTGACAATGTTCAACAATTATCAGCAATATCTTCAGCAACAACATCTATTACTGCTCCAAATACAGCTCAGTTATTAGGACTAGCCAGTAATGAAGGTCTTAGTGTGGTCAAAACTTATCTCGATAGTGATGGTGGTGTTACCACGCGTTATCAACAGATGTTTAATGATATTCCAGTTATTGGAGACCATGCAATTATATCTCGTTATTCTGACGGTACTATTAAGAATGCTCATGGTGCTGTTGTTTATGGGATTACCACTGATATTATCAATACCACGCCTCGGATTGCAGAGAAAACAGCGTTAGATAAGGCTAAAATGCTCAGTGCACCGGCTAGCCCCCTCCTTGTAGGAGACTCTGTCAGTGTAGAAAACGAAACGTCAAAGCTAGCCATCTGGCAAGACGAAGATGGAGTTGCCCGTTTGGTATATGAAATTAGCTTCCTCCAGCATAGTGATAAACCATCGCGTCCTTACTATATTATTGATGCGCAAACTGGTGAGGTATTAAAGCATTTCAATAATCTGCAAACTGCCGATGCCACTGGCTTTGGTGGCAATGAGAAAACGGGTAAGTATCATTATGGTACTGATTTCGGATACTTGAATGTAGGGCAGTCTGGTAATAATTGTATTATGAATAATACGAATGTTAAAACCATTAATCTAAATCACGGTACTAATGGTTCATCGGCGTTTAGTTTTACCTGCCCTGAAAATACAGTTAAATCAATTAATGGTGCTTTTTCTCCGCTTAATGATGCCCACTACTTTGGTGGTGTGGTATTTGATATGTATAACGATTGGATTAATACTGCGCCGTTATCTTTTCAGCTAAAAATGCGGGTGCACTATAGCAAAGACTATGAGAATGCGTTTTGGGATGGTACGGCGATGACCTTTGGTGATGGTGAATCGTACTTCTATCCATTAGTAAGTTTGGATGTTTCAGCTCATGAAGTTAGTCACGGTTTTACCGAGCAAAATTCAGGATTGGTTTATGAGGCTAAATCAGGAGGCTTAAATGAAGCTTTTTCTGATATGGCTGGTGAAGCTGCTGAATTTTTTATGAGTGGTACTAATGACTGGCAGGTCGGTGCTCAAATATTCAAAGGTAACGGTGCATTACGCTATATGGATGAACCGACCAGAGATGGAAAATCTATTGATCATCAATCCAATTATAATTCAGGCATGGATGTGCATAATACTTCTGGTGTATATAACAAGGCTTTTTATAACTTGGCAACGACAGTTGGTTGGGATACAAAAAAAGCCTTTATTGTTTACGCAAAAGCCAACCAACTCTATTGGAGCGCTAATACTAACTGGGATGAGGCTGGTAATGGTGTTATGGATGCGGCCTGTGATTTAGGTTATAGCACTGATGAGGTTAAAGCTTCATTAGCTGCGGTAGGCATTAATTCTAATGCCAGTCCTGGTACTAGTTGTGGCGGAACGACACCTCCTGATAGTAAGAAAATATTAGAAAATGGGGTTACGGTAACAGGTCTTGGTACTGACAGTGGTGATGAGATTATTTATACAATGGAAGTTCCTGCAGGTGCCAGTGACATTCGTTTTAGCATGAGTGGCGGTAACGGAGATGCAGATCTTTACGTCAAGCTTGGCTCTAAACCGACAAATCGTATTTATGATTGCCGCTCTTATGCTGTAGGAAATGAGGAAAGTTGTGATGTTACGGCATCAGGTGGGACTTACTATATCCGAGTTAAAGCATATAGCGCTTTTTCGGGATTGAGTTTGGTCGGCAGCTATACAACTGGTAGTGGTGGCGGTAATGATGTAATCGACAGAACAGAATCTAATATATCTGTAGATCGCCAGCAGTGGAAACATTTCATTCAGGAACTAAATGGAGGTTACGCTAGTTTCACTGTAACAATGTCAGGTGGCAGTGGTGATGTTGATCTTTATGTTCAGCATGGTGCTGAGTCTTCACCTGAACGATATGATTGTCGCCCATATGATTTAGGTAATGATGAACGCTGTACCTTTGATGCACCAAAGGCGGGTACATGGTATATAGATCTTTACGGTTACAGTACTGCATCTGATGTGGAGCTAAATATTCAGGCAAATCCTTAAACATATCGTTCTTTATTTAGTAGGGGGATATTCCCCCTCTCTTATTCAGGTAAAATTCAATGAAAAATTTATCTTATACCTTGCTTCTATTAGGTTTAGTTTCTCTATCGACGTTGGCTACAGAGGCTGAAAAAAATATTGAGACACCACAACAGGTGTGGATCACTTTAGGGTCAGATGCTTACAAATTAATTAACCAGAAGCATCACGCTCAGTTTAGCCTAAGTCAGAACAATATGCTAAACGCTGGTAATAGTGAGATTGCGTTGGTCAGTATGAGTGAAGACAAAATAGATCAGCTCAGTGAACTTATGCACCACAAATTTAACCGCTGTGGCGGTTTCTTCTTCCATGAAACGTTTGAGCAAGCACAGGTATTTGCCAGTGCACCAGCGCAAATCGAAACACAGATAATGGTCAATTACACTATTAATAACACAAGTGGGGTTGATGCCTTGGTGAGTGAGTTATCAGCAGATAATTTAGCTAATACAGTTAATACCTTAAGTAGTTTTCATAATCGTTATTATAACAAACAGACCGGGGTTGATGCTGCTATGGAAATCAAGAATAGCTGGACGGATATTGCGGGTGATCGTGCCGATATTAAAGTGGAATTTTATAACCACAGTTGGCAGCAACCGTCGGTTATAGCAACTGTAGTTGGTAGAGCAGAGCCTAATGATATAGTGGTTATTGGTGGACACCTTGATTCTATAAATCAGTCGGGAACCTCAGACCGAGCTCCTGGTGCAGATGATAATGCTTCCGGTATATCTGTGGTTACTGAAACGTTAAGAGCATTAGTTGCTAGTGGATTTAAGCCTAACAAAACGGTTAAATTTATCGCCTATGCTGCTGAAGAGGTCGGCTTACGAGGTTCTAATGCTATCGCACAGGATTTTAAAAGCAGTGGTAAAAATGTTATTGGTGTGGCTCAGTTTGATATGACAGGACATCATGGTACTGCAGAGCATGATATTGTCTTTATGACAGATTATACCAGTCGTGCGCAAAATCAGTTTATGAGTCAGCTTATTGATACCTATTTTTCTGATATCAGCTATGGCTATGACAAATGTGGCTATGGTTGTTCTGATCATGCGTCTTGGTATAACCAAGGATTTGCAGCATCAATACCATTCGAGTCAACCATGGGAGATATTAATACCAAGATACATACTGAGAATGATTCAAGCTTTGATGCTCAGCATGGAATAAAATTCGCCAAATTGGCAGTTGCTTATCTTGGTGAACTGGCCAAAGGTGGTACCGGTGATACGCCTCCTCCTCTTCCCCCACAAGATGATTTGTTAATAAACAGTGTAGCCAGAACTAATCTAACCGCGAATGCAGGGCAAGATGTCGTGTTTAGAATGGAAGTCCCAACCACTGCTACAAATATAAGCTTTATTATTAACGGTGGAACGGGGGATGCTGACCTGTATGTTAAATTTGGTTCAAAGCCAACAGATAGTATTTATGATTGCCGTCCTTACGCCGGAGGTAATAATGAAAGTTGTAATGTTACTGCATCGGGCGGTACTTATTATGTCCGAGTTAAAGGGTATAGTGCATTTTCCGGATTGAGTTTGGTTGGCAATTATATCGCTGGTAGTGGTAGTGGCAATAATGTAATCGACAGAACAGAATCTAATATATCTGTGGGTACCTGGCGGTGGGAACACTTCACTCAGGAGCTGAATGAAGATTACACTAGTTTCACTGTAACAATGTCAGGTGGTAGTGGTGATGTCGATCTTTATGTCCGGCATGGTGCTGAGTCTTCACGTCGTCGATACGACTGTCGATCAAACGACTCAGGTAATAACGAAAGCTGCACCTTTGATGCTCCAAAGGTAGGTTCGTGGTACATAGATCTTTATGGTTATAGCGCTGCATCCAATATTAAGCTAAATATTCAAGCGAATCCTTAGCTATATAAGGTATGGCCTTTCCTTTCGGTATATTTAATATCGTTTTATTTTGATTATGTTTATATCGTGATACTTTTAATCTAATTTGTTGATTATAAATGTGAAATGGAGTGGTCATTATGGATGAAAATTATAAAATCAGTGCTAATTTTGCGGATATGGATTTAGCGGTAATACACGAATTTATTTCGGGTACATATTGGGCAAAAGGAATTCCGATGAGTACTTTAAAGCGGTCGCTTGAAAACTCGTTATGTTTTGGTGTATTCACTCAAGCGGGTGAACAAGTGGGGTTTTCGCGGATGATCACGGATAAGGCGACTTTTGCCTATTTATCTGACGTGTTTGTACTCGAGTCGCATCAAGGTAAAGGATTAAGTAAATTACTCATGGCGGCTATATTAGATCATCCTGATTTACAGGGACTCAGACGCATGATGTTAGCCACCAGTGACGCCCATGGATTGTATCAACAATTTGGTTTTACAGCGCTGGCAGCGCCAGAGGTTTATATGGAACTGCATACGCCGTATTTGTATGAATAAAAATTGTTAGCTATGAAATAAAATAGCCTCAGTCCTGTAGTCGAGGCTAATATTATTTATTTGCGATTACTTCAGTGCGAGTAATGCGCCAAAACTAACAAGCCCAACCCCACACACCTGATTCAATCGTTTTCTAACACGTAATAATCGTGTCTGTAATGCCGCTGAAGTAAATAATATCGCTACGATGGCAAACCATATTCCATGTAGGAAAATCATATAAATACCGTAGATAAAGGCGTATGTATTGTCATTTGAGTCTGGTGAGATGACTTGGCTAAATACACTTAAGAAAAACAACATTGTTTTAGGGTTTAATACATTACACAGAAAACCTTGTACCAGATATTGCCAGTTTTTATTTTTTCGTTGTTCTGTCGTTGTGGTATTTAATTGGCTATCAGCAGAGTAGATACCTTTAATACCAAGGTAGATTAAATAGCCAGCACCTGCGTAGCGGATCATGTTATATAAAAATTCATTCTGTGAGATTAAATAACTAATACCAAACATTGAATAACTGATGTGCACGCAGATTGCGAGGCTAAGACCTAGCGCGGTAAAAATATCGGCTTTACGCCCATCATTAATACTGGTTTTTAAGACTAAAACAAAGTCAGCCCCCGGACTGATAACGATTAATATGCCTAATATAGCCAAGCTAAATATTTCCATAACGATTCCATTTATGATTCATAATTATTGATAGGTGTTCATTGTAGGTGAATTACAGCTTCGCTATAATCGAATAGATTTCAATTAATATGTGAGAAAAATTCACCAATGAGGCATTTAAAAGCATTCCATGTTTTTCATGTGGCAGCAGCGCTTGAAAGTTATAGCAAAGCTGCTAATAAGCTGTGTATTACCCATGGTGCGGTGAGTAAGCAGATTAAAACATTAGAAACGCACTTAGCGGTAAATTTGTTTTATCGTGAAGGGCGAAATGTGAAATTAATGCCTGCTGGTAAACTATTATCTGGATATACAGAGCAAGCATTTAATGCCTTGGAAGCGGGTGTTCAGCATGTTACTCAAGTTACGCATACACACTTAGAGGTATCGTGTGAGCCAACATTAACAATGCGTTGGTTAATGCCTCGCTTGAGTGATTTTTATCAAGAGAATGTCGATGTCGATGTACGATTATCAACAGCTGGTGGTCCTGTGATACTCGGCAGTAATGGTTTGTCGTTGGCAATACGACGAGATGACTTTCCACTATTGCATGACTACCAACAGACCCCCTTAGTTGAAGAGTGGGTTGGCCCTGTCTTTTCTCCTGAATATTGGCAACAGGTACAGAATGACGCTGGTAAGATTAAATTATTACATAGCCAGACTCGGCCGCAGGCTTGGGATAATTGCTTACAAGATAGCGCTGCATCATGTCTTAAAGTACAAAGTCTGAAGGTGCAAAGTGAACAGACATTTGCACACTTCTACTTTTGTTTACAAGCGGTGGTTGATAATTTAGGGGCGGCAATAGGCTCATACCCCTTAGTAATGGATGATCTACAACGTGGTAACTTAGTTGCACCGTTTGGCTTTACCCGTTCGGGCCATCGCTATATGTTATTAAGCCAAGATGATACTTTATTAGCGCAAGGCAATACTTTATTAGGTAAAGACAGTCAGCAGAATGTTTTACAGCGAAACTTCATTAATTGGTTACAACTAAATCTTGCAGCCTGTGTGCCAAATCAATAATCAGGTTACCAAAAGCCACGAGCTAAACAGGCTGATTTAACAATGCCATTTTCATTACCTTGCAAGCTCTCAATAAGTTGCGTGCGTCGACATTCAATACGAGTCACTGGGTATTGCTTATCCCATGCTAGTAATTCACGTTTTTGCCTACCTATGTTGTAGGCTGGATAAGCGGCTTCCATATATAGGTAAGCGCGGGCAATCTGGCCTTTGGCATAATTAGGTGGTTGTACCGTTTTATTTTTTATCTTGATTGGGCAGCGACCAAACTGATTTCTTTCTGCAGTGATAGAACTGGCGAAATTATAGTTGCTACGTAATGCATTAACAGCACCGATAGCAGGGTAGAGGTTATACATATCTGCTTGCATATAACGATAAGCGATATTTACTTTTTCAGCACAACGTCGGCCTTTAAAATTTTTACCTTTACTATTCACACATGCACTATTTCCTTCTCGCCATTCACTGAAATTACGACCGAAGTTCTCTGCAGGAACGACGTGTTCCCATTCCAATTTAGTTTGGCGTTTCACATGCTTTTTCGAAGTAAACCCATTATGGTCGGTGATCTTCTTTTTACTATTGAAATCAGCGTGGCAGTAGATTGTGCGTCTAGGTACATCGGTATATACCTGCCGTTCAAGCATTTTTTTGGCTTTATTAAAGGATTGGTTTTTTTGATTGCCATTGTCGGAAGCATTAGAAAAAAAAGGAAATAATAATGTGGTTGATATAACTATGGTACCGAATTGTTTTAACATTACAGACTGCTCCAATGTAATAATTCAGCATTGTAGCACAGCTTAGAATAGACGGTAGAATAGTAAAATAACCTTAATTAACGGAGTATTAACTGTGAATAGGATTGTTAAAAATGCGTGTAATATAAAAGAAGTGTTACTGTTGAACTAGAGAGGGGAGTTTAGATATAAAAAAAGAGCAGAAGATAGCAACTGCTCTCTAGATATCGAAGTGGTTAGTTTGCGCGAGAAGCGGCGTAACGTACTGCGATATCTGAATCCGTAAGCATTTTTTCTTTTAACACACCGGACTTTGCCATGAAAATTCGTTGAGAGATAGATAAAGCACTCAGATCAAGAGTTCGGGCGATTTGCTCCGCTTGATTTTTGTTACGCTTTAAAACTGCAGCTATCAGTTTTTCCATTTCATAATCGGTAGATCTTGCAGTATCTAACGTTTGAGTCATAACCTTGTTCCCTATCACAATGGTATGTATTGAGTTATTTTATCTGATGAATTCAGATAAATACACCTGTATACGTCAATTTTTCAGATAATTATTAAACAAGTTGTCACATCTATAGTTTTGTTTAATCGATTGTTATTAAATATAATTCAATGTTTTATGATTAAACTTTGTTTGCAATAACGACACATATATTTGACGTTATCACGAACTATTTTATTATGGCGACGAATTGTTAGTAAGTGTTCTGTACAGTGACAAGCATAGGTAAAAGTTTTGCCTTTCACAGTCGAAACATCATATTGGTGTGTGGTTTTGGCTGCGAGATCAAATATTTGATTCATAACTTGCTGCCATTCTTTACCGTGCGGTTTAGTACGCCCATACATTTGATAAACCAATAGGTGTGCAACTTCATGTGGAACTGTATGCGCAATAAAATGCTGATGATTTTCTTGTAACAAAATGGGATTAAAGCGTAATTCATTCGTTTGTAATCGTGCACTACCCGCGGCTTTACCACGCTGATTAAATTTAATTTGTGGACGAGGAAAAGTACGGTTTAAACGTTGTTCAGCTTGCTGATAACTGCTTGTTATCTTAGCTAATACTCGTTTTTCTAGCATTGTTGGTGTTAGGTCTATTTGCTGTAAATCGTCAGGCATTATCATCATCTATAAAAAAGGCGCTTTGGTTATGTTACCAAAAGCGCCTCTTTGTAATCAACTGCTAGCTAAAAGCTAATATTGATTAAAGACCTGCTGCATCACGTAGGATTTCAGCTTTATCTGTTGCTTCCCAAGAGAATTCTTTACGACCGAAGTGACCATAAGCAGCTGTATTTTGGTAAATAGGGCGCTTAAGATCTAGCATTTCAATTAAACCGTGTGGACGTAATTCGAAATGTTCACGCACAAGTTTAACGAGTAGCTCTTCGCTTACTTTACCTGTTCCGAATGTTTCAACAGAGATTGATGTTGGTTCTGCAACACCAATTGCGTAAGAAACTTGGATTTCACAACGGTCAGCTAGGCCTGCAGCTACGATATTTTTCGCTACATAACGTGCTGCGTATGCTGCACTACGGTCAACTTTTGATGGATCTTTACCAGAGAATGCACCACCACCGTGACGCGCCATACCACCGTATGTATCAACGATAATTTTACGACCAGTTAAACCACAGTCACCTACTGGACCACCGATAACGAAACGACCAGTTGGGTTAATAAAGAATTTAGTTTCTTTAGTTAACCATTGTTCAGGTAGTACTGGCTTGATGATTGTTTCCATCACAGCTTCTACTAAATCTGCTTGTTTGATATCTTCAGAATGTTGAGTTGAAAGTACAACTGCATCGATACCAACAATTTTGCCATCATTATAAGCAAATGTAATTTGGCTTTTTGCATCAGGGCGTAACCAAGGAAGAGTTCCACTTTTACGTACTTCAGCTTGGCGTTTAACCAGCTTGTGTGAGTAAGTAATCGGAGCAGGCATTAATTCTTCAGTTTCATTGTTTGCATAACCAAACATTAAACCTTGATCACCAGCGCCTTGCTCTAGTGGATCATCACGGTCAACACCTTGGTTGATGTCTGGAGATTGTTTACCAATTGTGTTTAATACAGCACAAGAGTCGGCGTCAAACCCCATTTCGGAGTTGATGTAACCGATGTCACGAACTGTTTTACGAGTGATTTCTTCGATATCAACCCAAGCGTCAGTCGTGACTTCACCACCAACCATAACCATACCGGTTTTAACATAAGTCTCGCAGGCTACGCGTGCTTTTGGGTCTTGAGCGATGATTGCATCAAGTACAGCATCGGAGATTTGGTCTGCAATTTTATCAGGATGACCTTCTGATACTGACTCAGAGGTAAACAAGTGTTTAGCCATGGTTTTAATTCTCTCTTAATTTAAACACAACCGACGTGATTTACGTTCATATGTGTAGAAGTTTTAACATCTAGACGGCTATTCTAAACTATTTTACCTGTATTAAGATAGTCCTTAGATCATATTAATTTTGCAAATATGTTTAAAAGTACTATTTAAAGAGAATTTTTGTCTATGTATATATGTAATAAATAGTCAATATGAAGTAGCATAGGACGAAAGTATTAAAAGTATGAAGTGGCGGGATTTTTTCAATGAGAAAAATTATTCGCTCACTATCATTAAATGTAACTACCACTCTTGCTATTGGGAATAATAAAGTGTCATTGAAAAAATCATTAGTCATCACTGCCGGGTTACTTGTTAGCTTTAGTAGTGCAGCATCAAACATCTCACTTGCCTTCAATAACGATAATATTATTTTGGGTTATGATCTTGAAATGAAAGAAGCGCTAAAGTTAAAAGGTGACTTCCTACAGACTATCGACAATGGTTATACCCTAGATACGGGCCTTTATGCATTTCAAGATGTTGGTTCAACTTTCTTTGAGCTAGGTGCGAAAGGCATGAGAATGGATAACGATAATGGCGATGGTTATGCATTAGCATTTGGTGGCTTAGGTGGTTTACGTCTAACTGAAGAATTTAGCTTAGAAGCTGAATTTCATTTTAGTCCAGAAATTTTAGCGTTTGGTGATACAGAGAACTACACGCAATGGATCGTTCGTGCAGATTATGCTTTGATGCCAACTGCGCATTTCTTTGTTGAATATAATCATACAACGGTTGAATATAAGAAGATGCCGAATGAGCGTTTAACAAGTGATATATTATTTGGCTTGGAATGGGTATTCTAAGACGCTTATAGACTTAGTTAATATCATGAAAAAAGCACCTAATTAGGGTGCTTTTTTGTTTCTGGTTAAAATAAGACGTTAACTTGTTGGAGACCGTGTTGCTGTTATAGCGTTATCTTCTGCTGCAGGTTCTTTAGGTAATGACAGCTTCAATAATTCTGCATAAAGTGGCTTACCACCGAGTGCTTGTGCGACAAACGTTGCACCAAGACAAGTGATAAGTAAAGGCAGAATTAACTCATAGCTATCAGTCATTTCAACCACTAATACAATACCTGTCACTGGCGCTCTGACTGTAGCGGCAAATAACGCCCCCATTCCTGCTATCGCATATACGGTTGGTTCGGCTACGAAACTGGGAAATAGCTCGGCCGCAATAACGCCATAAGCAAGACCAAATAAAGTGCCTAGCGTTAACATCGGGGTAAATACACCACCAGGTGCGCCCGAAGCAAAGCAAGCGATAGTACCGAATAGGCGGATAACAAATAAGCCGACTAAAATAGCCCAAGTACTTGGTTCTTGAATCATCCTAACCATTAAATCTCTGCCGTTACCAGCCATGTCAGGTACGAATGATTGTAATAGGGCGAACAGGCTACCAAAGAATACACCGGTAAGAATAATACGGTGCATTTTATTATTCTGTTTACGTTTTAATAATTTTGTACTGTTTATAATCCAGCGGTTGAAGTACACGCCAATAACACCAAAAATGGATCCTAATAAAAGAAATAGCCAAAGTGATGTCAGCGGTGGCACATCAAAATGCATGATAGGCATAACGGCTTCTTGACCATGAAAAGCACGCATGACAATAGTGGCAACAGCTGCTGCGAGAGTCACACATTTTATCGATGTCATATTGTAGCGAAAGTGTGGACGCATTTCTTCGATAACAAATAAAATTCCGGCAAGTGGTGCATTAAATGCGGCTGCTAGTCCAGCCGCGGCACCTGCAGCAACAAGGATATGAGTAGCGTTGGTATAACGCTTTGCTGTATCTGCAAACATACGCCCAATCGTGCCACCGATTTGAATCGATGGACCTGCACGACCAAAAATCATACCTGAGCCAATAGCTAATGTACCTGCGATAAATTTAACCGGCAATAAGCGACGCCAGCGAATGCCATACATACCATCAAGCGCACCTTCGATATGGGTAATACCACTGCCTGATGCTTCGGGGGCGAAGCGTAATGTGAGCCAAAATGAAAAACCAACCATGGCGCCACTGAGTATCATGATTAACAATATATTGAGGCTTGGTGGCAATACTAAAGGATTAAATATTTGTAATCGCTGGGCGTCAGTCCATAGTACTGCTGCTTCAAATAATGCAATGATTAAGCCTGTCATCCCGCCTACAAGTGCAGATATAATAGGTAGCACAATGTAGTCGTGTTTGGCAGAAAGTAATTTTGGGCTTGTACGGTGTTTACGCAGTGCAGTTTTAAAAAATTTTAAATTAGGTGATTTTGCCATTCTCATGTGCCGTCTGATACTGTGAAAAGAGTGCAAATAAGCTCGTGTCGAGTAATAACCATTAGCAATACATAACGGCATAAGTTGCGTTATTTATGATCATTGTCTGATCGTTTTATGCTAAGTTCGTTGTGGAGAATGAATGCAGAAACAGTATAACGAATAAACAGCTCCGATAGTATTTCTTTTTAGTTAGGTATCATAAAAATAATTCCGATTAAAAATTATTATTTATGTACAAGGCTCACATTCTTGTGAATAAAACTACAGTGTAAAATTCATTTGAGTGTTAACATGCTTTCATTCGAAGGTGACTGGGGTTTGTCTAGAACGTTAATACCCCGACCTGAACCTAAAATTCGATAAATCTAAATAAACTAAAAAAACTTGTTATACATAAGATAATTTTATGACAATATAACAGCTTAAAAGTATTTTAAATTAATCTCAGCAGGAGCAAACTATGCCATCTCGTCAAGAGCTAGCGAACGCGATTCGTGCCCTAAGTATGGACGCAGTTCAACAAGCAAATTCAGGCCATCCAGGCGCACCAATGGGCATGGCAGATATTGCCGAAGTATTATGGCGTAAGAACCTTAACCACAACCCAGCAAATCCAAACTGGGTTGACCGTGATCGATTTATTCTTTCAAACGGTCATGGCTCAATGCTTATTTACTCACTGCTACACCTAACAGGCTATGCATTACCAATTGAAGAATTGAAAAACTTCCGTCAATTACATTCAAAAACACCTGGTCACCCAGAATACGGTTACGCGCCTGGCATTGAGACGACAACTGGTCCACTAGGCCAAGGTATTACTAACGCTGTTGGTATGGCAATTGCTGAAAAAACATTAGCAGCGCAGTTCAACAAACCAGAACATGAAATTGTTGATCACTTCACTTATTCTTTCTTAGGCGATGGCTGTCTAATGGAAGGTATCTCACATGAAGCATGTTCACTTGCTGGCACATTAGGGCTAGGTAAACTAGTTGCGTTCTGGGATGACAATGGTATTTCAATTGACGGTGAAGTTGATGGCTGGTTCACTGACGATACAGTGAAACGTTTTGAAGCTTATGGCTGGCATGTTATTTCTGTTGATGGTCATAACAGTGATGAAATCCAAGCGGCAATCGAAGCATCTAAAGCTGAAACATCACGTCCAAGCCTTATCTGTTGTAAAACAGTGATCGGTTTCGGTTCACCAAACAAAGAAGGTACGCATGACTGTCATGGTGCTCCTCTAGGTGACGCAGAAATTATTGCTACACGTGAAAAATTAGGTTGGAAACACCCTGCATTCGAAATTCCTGCAGATATCTATTCTGAATGGGATGCTAATGAAGCTGGCGCACAAGCTGAAGCTGAATGGAATGAAAAATTTGCTGCATATGAAGCTGCATACCCTGAACTAGCTGCAGAATACGCACGTCGTACTTCTGGCGAGTTACCAGCTGATTGGGAAGCTAAAACGTCTGACTACATCAAACAGCTACAAGCTGATTCTGCAAAAGTAGCAACACGTAAAGCATCACAAAACTGTATTGAAGAATTCGGCGCAATGTTACCTGAGTTACTTGGTGGTTCTGCTGATTTAGCGCCATCTAACTTAACGATGTGGTCAGGTACTAAAGCAATCACTGCAGATGATGCGTCAGGTAACTACCTGCATTACGGTGTACGTGAGTTCGGTATGACGGCAATCATTAATGGTATGTCTTTACACGGTGGCTTCACGGCTTACGGTGCTACATTCTTAATGTTCATGGAATATGCGCGTAATGCAATGCGTATGGCTGCATTGATGAAAGTGCAAAACATCCAAGTTTACACACATGATTCAATTGGCTTAGGTGAAGATGGTCCAACTCACCAACCAGTAGAACAAGTTGCAAGCTTACGTATGACGCCTAATATGAGCGCATGGCGTCCATGTGATTCTGTTGAATCAGCAGTTGCCTGGAAACACGCAATTGAACGTAAAGATGGTCCTACAGCATTAATCTTCAGTCGCCAAGGTCTAACACCTATGCCGCGTACTGATGCACAGTTAGCTAACGTTGCTAAAGGTGGTTACACGCTAGTAGATTGTGATGGTAAACCAGAACTTATTCTTATCTCTACAGGTTCTGAAGTTGAACTTTGTACTAAAGCGGCTGCAGAACTTACTGCAAAAGGTCGTAAGGTACGTGTTGTATCTATGCCTGCTACAGACGTATTTGATAAGCAAGATGCTGCATACCGTGAATCTGTTCTACCGTCTGACGTTGTTAAACGTGTTGCTGTTGAAGCGGGTATCGCTGACTTCTGGCACAAATATACTGGTTTTAACGGTACTATTATCGGTATGACTACATTCGGTGAATCAGCACCTGCTGAGCAACTGTTTGAAATGTTCGGTTTTACTGTTGCAAACGTAGTTGCAGCTGCAGAAGCACTTTAATTTAAATACCGTGTGCAGCTGGCACACTACTTTTAATTAGAGTAACGAAAAAAGAGCGCTTAGGTGCTCTTTTTTATTTGTTGTGATTGGGACTAAATTATAGACACAAAAAAACCAGCATGACGCTGGTTTTTCACTATTCCGTATCGGTTTGCGAACTAGGCAACCTGTACTGGAATATCGCTACTTGTACGAACGATGTCATTAACTTGATCAAGATAAACAAGCGAAGGTTTGTGTTGTTTCGCTTCTTCATTGTCCATACGTACGTATGCACAGATAATGATGCGATCACCGACAGCTGCTTTACGTGCTGCTGCGCCGTTCACTGAAATGATTTTCGAACCGCGTTCACCAGCGATAGCGTAAGTCGAAAAGCGCTCACCATTATCAATGTTATAGATATCGATTGCTTCATACTCTAGGATCCCTGACGCATCAAGCATATCTTGATCGATTGCGCATGAACCTTCGTAGTTTAATTCTGCATGTGTTACACGCGCTTGGTGTAATTTACCTTTTAGCATTGTGGTTTGCATTGTTCTAAAACCCATTCCATTAATAGTTTATGAATATACCCAAGGTGTCGATTGTTCATCTTGGAGTCACTTAGGTATACATATATACCGTACAAAATATGTACCGGCGTCCATAGTAGCGTATTTGTTTAATTAGCGCAATTGTACTAGTTGTTAGGTAAAATTGCGCTAATCGTTAGCGTAATTTAATCACTTTATTATCGATTAAACGTGCCTTTCCTAAGAATGCTGCCATTAAAACAACGGCTTGCTGACTGTTTGTAGTGAGACTAGCTAAAGTATCGGCATCAACTATATCAATCGCGTCGGTCTTAAAACCAGCTGCATTAAGCTGTGCGGTGGCTTGCGTGACTAATGCTTTGTTTGCTTGTTCATCAACAGAAACTTGATCTGCAATTGTCTGCATTACATCTGCTAAGAGTGGTGCAACAATACGTTCTTCAGCAGTTAACAGACCATTACGAGAGCTCATCGCCAAGCCTGACTCTTCACGTACAGTCGGTACGCCAACAATTTGAATCGGCATTGCAAGATCGTCGACCATATGACGAATTAACGCTAATTGTTGGAAATCTTTTTCACCAAATAAAGCCACATCAGGTTGTACTAAATTAAATAGTTTAGCCACTATCGTCGATACACCGTTGAAATGACCCGGACGATGCGCGCCTTCAAGTACTTCAGAAATACCTGGTACTTGAATGAACGTTTGTGATGCTAAGCCGTGTGGGTATATGAGTTCAGGTGTTGGCGTAAATACTAAATCGGTATCAACACTTTGTAATGCGCGGCAATCTTGGTCTAATGTGCGAGGATAAGCGGCTAAATCGGCAGCTTGGTTAAACTGCATTGGATTAACAAATATACTGACTACAACACGGTCTGCGTATTTTTGCGCTTCTTTAACAAGGGCTAAATGACCATCATGTAAATTACCCATCGTCGGTACAAACGCGGTGGATAGGCCAAGACGACGCCAAGCGATAACCTGTTCTCTAAGAACATCAATATTTGCAATAATATCCATATATGAATTACCTAATAAAATTGGTAGGGAATGTTGAAAAAGGGGGGCATGCGAATTTGAACCATTTGCTTATAGCCCCCTATCAATTTAAGAGTGCATGTGAATTATGAGAACATGTGCTCATCGGCAGGGAAAGTCTGTGCAGCAACTTCATCAATATAAGCGATAACCGCTTTACGCATATCGCCTGTTTCGGCTAAAAAGTTTTTTGAAAATTTAGGTACAAAGCCTTTCGAAATGCCGAAAGCATCGTGCATTACTAAGATTTGACCATCTGTATCGCGGCCAGCACCAATACCAATAACGGGGATAGTTAAGGCTTCGGAAATTCGTTTTGCCAACGGTGCTGGGATACACTCTACAACTAATAGTTGGATACCCGCGGCTTGCAATGAAAGTGCGTGTTCAACCATTTCATCCGCTTTATCTTGTGCTCGGCCTTGTACTTTAAAACCGCCAAAAACGTGGACTGATTGTGGTGTTAAACCAAGATGACCGCACACAGGGATACCGCGTTCAGTCAGTGCTGCAACACTCTCAACTAACCATTCACCACCTTCAACTTTAACCATGTTTGCACCTGCTTGCATCAGGGTTGTCGCATTGGTCAAGGTTTGTTCTTTGGTTGCATAACTCATAAATGGCATATCTGCGATAACCAGTGAGTTGGTCGCACCTGCACGCACACAGCGGGTATGATAAGCAATATCTGTAACAGTGACGGGTAGCGTATCACTGTGGCCTTGCAGTACCATGCCCATCGAGTCGCCAACTAATAATACTGGTACTCCGGCTTCGTCAAATAATGCAGAAAAACTCGCATCATAAGCGGTAATACTGGCAAACTTTTGTCCTGCTTGTTTCATTTTAAGCAGTTTAGATACGGTAACTTTGCTCATTGGAAATCCTTGTTCACATTACTCTATGTTTTGATAAATAGCTAAGCCATTACGAGGACAGGCCTCAAGTAAGGCTGACAATGCTTGACCACAAGGTAATTGCAATTGTGGTGCTATTTCTGCTAATGGGTAGAGTACAAATTCACGTTCTTTCATGCCGTAATGTGGCACAGTTAAACGGGGCGTACTCATAACTTCATCGCCGTATAGTAAGATATCTAAATCTAGGGTTCTTGCTCCCCAATGTTCTTTACGTACACGGCCTTGTTCATTTTCAATCTGCTGTAGCGCATCAAGTAATTCAATTGGCGCTAAATGGGTGCCGACACAGGCAACCGCATTAATATAATCTGGTTGCTCTTGTGGTCCCATTGGCTTACTTGCATACAGGGATGATACCGAAATAAAACGACTTTCCGTTAATGTTTTTAGCGCTGTGATTGCTTCTTTAGCTTGCGCTATTGGATCGGCAAGATTACTGCCGATCGCGATATAACAACGGGTATAATCTTGTACGTTAATATCATGTTCTTTTAGAGATGACATACTATGAAGCATCACTTTCGCTTGCTGGCTTTTTCTTTTTAGCACGGCGTGGACGTGTTTTTTTACCCGCTGGTGAATTCAATTCTTTAATTAAGTTCTGACGGCCAGTGGCATTAGCAGTTTGGTAATCACGCCACCATTGAGTTACTTCGACTAAATCGCCACCTTGAATCTCGGCTCGCATTTCTAAGAAATCAAAACCCGCACGGAATTTTAAATGTTCGAAGGCTTTTTCTGCACGTTTACCTTGGCGGCGTGGTAAGCGGCCTTGTAAATGCCAAATATCACGGATGGTTGAAGTAAAGCGGCGCGGAATTGCAATACTCTTAATTTGTGAATCAAGAGCATCATTCATTGCTAATAGCAAAGCATCGCTGTAGTTAAGACCGCTGTCAATAACGCGTTCTTCAGCCATCGCTTCCAGTGGATACCATAACATAGCGGCATATAAATAAGCGGGGGTTACACGCTTGCCTGAATTAATACGGCGGTCAGTGTTATCTAAGGCAATTTGGATGAATTTATCACAGTTACTTGAACCGTCTTCATTTTGATATTTACTAACAAGTGGGAACAAGGGTTGGAATAAACCATGTTCTTTCATTAATTTGTAAGTTGCTAAACCGTTACCATTTAAGAATAGTTTTAATGTTTCTTCAAATAAACGCGCGGCGGGAATACTTTGTAACAAGTTTGCCATGCGTTTGATCGGTTCCGCAGCATCTGGACTGATCTGCATGTCTAGTTTTGCGGAGAAACGTACAGCACGTAGCATACGCACCGGATCTTCTCGGTAACGTGTTTCTGGATCACCGATTAAGCGTAATTGCTTGCTTTGTAAGTCAGCAAGACCACCGGCAAAGTCATAAACAGCGCGATCGGCAATATTGTAATACAAGGCATTAACAGTAAAGTCACGACGTTCAGCATCTTCACTGATGGTGCCGTAGACGTTATCACGTAACAACATGCCACCATCAGATTGCTTTGATGTTTGTTGATTTTGTTCTTTTTCTTTTTCTTCTACGTGATGACCACGGAAGGTTGCAACTTCGATCATGTCACGGCCAAATAAGATATGAGCAAGACGGAAGCGACGGCCAACTAAACGGCAGTTATGGAATAATTTTTTGATTTGTTCTGGTTCGGCATTGGTCGCGATATCAAAGTCTTTTGGTTCTTGGCCAATAAATATATCACGCACACCGCCACCTACAAGGTAAGCTTGATAGCCCGACTTGTGTAAACGATAGAGTACTTTTAGGGCGTTTTCACTAATTAAATTATGGTTTATAGGGTGTTGACCCTTTTCCAGTTTCAGTTCATTTAGTCCCAAATTCGGTACATCTTGTTGTGCTAATGGCCCAACAGCCGTATTAGAATGAGTATCTTCAGGTGCGTTTTTACTCTGTGCATCACGATCTTTGCGTGTCTTTGACGCTGTTTCAGAAGCAGTTTCTTTCACATCTGATGTTTGATCTATCTGCTTTCTGCTCAGTATATTTTTACAGAATTTAGTGATTTGAGTGAAAATGGTACACCTCGAATTAATAGTAAAATAGGTTGAATTATTTATGCCGCCATATAATAGCGCTGCGTTGATAAAATGACAAAGATTGTTGACGAAATTTAGTATTAATCTTGCCTTATTGGCTTAATACGATTGATTTCTGTCTGGGTAGGTTTTTGACGGACCAATGTTCTGTACCCCATTGTAATAGATGGGGGATAGATAGATCTTGCAGTTCGTTACACACGGGTAAGGCTAAGAATCTGAATGCATCAATTAAGAGGGCTTTAGCCTGACTGATATCTAATCCGGGCGCGTGATTCTGTTTACTTAATTTAGAGCCATCAGCATTACTGACCAAAGGCAAATGTAAATATGATGGTGCTGGCTGTGAAAATTGTTCAAACAGATATAATTGTCGCCCTGTTGGTTCAATTAAATCTGCGCCACGTACGACTTGGGTGATACCTTGGTAAATATCGTCCACGACCACGGCAAGATTGTAAGCAAACAGGTCATCTTTACGATGAATAATAAAATCTTCTGCAGCGAGTGCTTTCTCGATTTCTATCTTACCATGTAACTCATCCATAAAATGATAAACAGGTACTGTCGTCGTTACCCGCAAGGCTGCATTATTTGCAGCAAGTTGCTTATGCTTACATTGTCCTTGATAAAAGACACCTTGTGCTTGAATTTGTTTACGGGTGCAATGACAGTAGTAGGTTAAACTTTGCTGGCTAAGCTGGGCAATAGCTTCTTGATAAGCAGAACTGCGCTGGCTTTGATAGATAACATCACCATCCCAATGTAAACCAAAGGCATCAAGTGTTGCTAAGATATTCGCCGATGCACCTGAAACTTCTCTAGGGGGATCGAGATCTTCGATGCGCACTAACCAAGTACCTTGGTTAGATTTTGCTTGTAAATAGCTGCCAACAGCAGCGATCAGGGAACCAAAATGTAATGGTCCTGAAGGAGAGGGCGCGAAGCGTCCTACATAGCTATTGGACATAAATGGGTTCTTAAAATAAAAAAGGCTATAAATAGAAAGAGGGCTAAGAAGCCCTCAATAAATCATGTCAGTTAAAAACTGATTAGCCAACCATTTGCTTTTCTTTGATTTCAGAAAGCGTTTTGCAGTCAATACATTGCTCTGCAGTCGGTCGTGCTTCTAAGCGGCGGATACCAATTTCGATACCACATGTGTTGCAAAAACCGAAGTCATCATGTTCAATTGATTGAAGTGTTTTTTCGATTTTTTTGATCAGTTTTCTTTCACGATCTCGAGCTCGAAGTTCTAGGCTAAACTCTTCTTCCTGGGCTGCTCTATCAACAGGATCTGGGAAGTTTGACGCCTCATCCTTCATATGAACTACAGTGCGATCAACTTCTTCACGTAGCTCATTACGCCAAGCACTTAAAATGTTTTTAAAGTGATCGCGTTGCTTCTCACCCATGTATTCTTCACCAGGCTGTTCTTGGTAAGCTTCTACACCTGCGATGGCTAAAACACCGAGTACTTTTTTCGCTTCAGGCATGCTATCTCTCCTAGTCCGCATTACGCCATAATATTACAGAGCACTGCAAAGCAATATTTATGGGCGGTATAAATACCAGAAACACACAAACTGCGCAAACTAAACTGGCAAATTGTTCACTAACACCCTCTTATGGGTTGGTTCCGCTGTGACATTAGTCACAGTTGAATGAAATTTGTTCTACTAACGTAATTTCGTGTTTTTCTATTGTACTCGCGTATGCAAATACTTCAACTCCTTGCTCAATTGCCTGCTTAACAAGATCACTATAGTCTTTATCTAAGTGTTTAGCAGGTTTTAGCGCCTTAATACCTGTGTGCTGAATAACAAATAATAATACTGCTCGGTGTCCGTTTTTCTTTACAGCCATTAGCTCTCTTAGATGTTTTTGTCCACGAACACTGACAGTATCGGGGAAATAACCACAGCCATTTTCTAATAAACTGGCACTCTTCACTTCGATATAGCATTTACCATGTTTAGTATCATCGAGTAAAATATCAATCCGACTATTTTCATTACCGTATTTTACTTCGGTGGTCAGACTGTCGTAGCCGATTAGTTGTGATATAGCGGCCGATTGAATTGCTTCTTTGGCTAATTGATTGGCTCTGGCTGTATTAATGCAAATTAAATCGCCATTGGCTTTTTCGGTAAGCTCCCAAGAACGTGAATATTTACGTTTCGGATTGTCTGAGGTTGAGAACCAGATTATATCGCCTGGATCGCCACAACCTGTCATTGCACCAGTATTAGCACAGTGTATGGTAACTTCTTCACCATTTTCAAGAATGACATCAGCCAAAAATCGCTTGTAGCGTTTAATTAACGTGGCGGACTGTAGGGGCGTCGGATAATGCATAATCATGCTCATTAGTTGGAAAACAGTCTAGAGCATAATAATTTTTGGAAAAGAAAGCCATAGGCAAGCTGAGGGTTGCAGAATCATTGTTGCCTATAGTTGTCGAAAGGTCGCTAGTTAAACTGAGACAGATCTCGTTGCCACTTTTTATCTTCTGCACTTCCAGCTTTTTGCCATATTTGTTTTACGTTGACGGTCAGTTGGCCATCAATTTCATTGGCATTGAGGGTGAATGTAAGCGGGTTGGCGATATTGGGTTGTGATAAAATATGTTGGTCGTTAAATACTTGCTCAACAATACATACAGACGTTTTATCCGGGTTGTCAGCATCACGGGCCAGTGGGTTATTACAATTGTTCATCAGATCACCGCCATTAGGATATAGCACATCTAATATTTGATGCTGGCTACCAATTGAAATATCAAAATATATTTTTTGACTGGCAAGATAATTATAGATGTTAGCTGACAGTATCGACGGTGCACGTTCTTTTTCGTTATAAAACCGAGATAGTTTTAAATAGGTAGAGCTACCACCGGGGGCTGTTACATCGGCAGAACGTACGTATTTATGTAATATACGCATATGGTGTATAGGGAGGGTCCAGCCAACTTGTACTTGTACTTTTACATCGCCATTATTCAGCTCTTCAACATTGGTGATGCGTGTTCGTACTTTGGTATTAAGGATTGGATCAATGACTTCCGCGTCAATACTGTCCCGTATTTTTAATAACTGGGAAAGATTGAATTGCGGGCTACTACCGTGATCTGAAAATAGGCGTTTGACATCATCGAATACCGCCCTCATCTGTATGACTTCATGGTCTTGTTGGCGTATTAAGCGCGCGCTTTGCTGCGTAGATATTTGTTGTTCAGCAATAGCTAATTTTATCTCCCCTAAATTTTTTAAATTATTATCAAAGTCGTTATCTAGGGTTGTCAGACTTTTTTCTACTGTGAGGCTGTTACGTAATATGGTTATGCTCTGGCCTATGTAATGCTCGTCGAATGTTGCCCTTATTTGCTGTACCACAAATACTTGGCCTTTATATACATCCTTATCTTTGACTATTTGCGGCTTGTTTTGTGGTGTGATCTTAATATAAGCGGCTTGAATAATGGGCACATATTGTTTGTAGTTAGTTAGATCAACGGGCTTATTCATTAATTGATAATTACGCACATCAAAGCTGGCTTTGATCCGGGCTTTTTCTTGCATAATCTGTTTGGCACTGGCAATACTTTCGCCATTGGTGAGTTGATGGGTAATGGTATATGTTTTTGACCAAAAGCCAACGTGAGCCATTGCTGTATGGTTATAACTGAGGGTGAATAATAAGGATAAAAAAAATGACGTAGATAGGCGCATAGTAAATTCCTTTTGCTATTCCTTATAAATAATAGACTTAAATTTAATGAATTGTGTTTTTAGGGTAAAATCGGTTTATTACTGATTATTTTATTCTGAGAGGCCTTTGTGGCAGCGTTACCAATCACCGCCGTATTACCCGATCTATTTACGGCCTTAAAATTATCTAATCAAGTTATTTTGCAAGCGCCACCTGGTGCCGGTAAATCAACCTTATTACCACTTAAATTATTGCAAGAAAATATCTTCAGTGGCCGTATTTTAATGTTAGAACCAAGGCGTCTTGCTGCGCGTAACATTGCTGTATTTATGGCCTCGCAGTTACAACAAAAAGTCGGAGAGGATGTTGGTTATCGTATGCGCGGGGATACTAAAGTATCGAAATCAACACGATTGGAAGTGGTAACGGAGGGGATCTTAACCCGGATGATTCAACAAGATCCGGAACTCAGCGATTACGATCTTATTATATTTGATGAATTTCATGAGCGCTCACTCAATGCCGATGTCGGTTTAGCGTTTGCGCTCGAAGTCCAGCAAGGCTTACGCGATGATTTAAATTTATTAGTGATGTCGGCAACGCTCGATAGTGAAGGGCTACAGAAAATGTTGCCAGATGCGAAACTGTTGACGGCAGAAGGACGTTGCTTCCCTGTTTCTTATAGTTATCACCCGATGAATTTACAGCGCAATACGATTAAGCAAGCGTTGCCAGGCGCAATAACAGCAACGGTTAAATTAGCGCTACAGCAGCAGGGCGGTAATATTTTGGTATTTTTGCCTGGGGTGAGTGAAATTAAACGTTGCCAGCAACAGTTACAGGAATTAGTTAATGCGCATCTACAAGTATTGCCCTTGTATGGTCAATTAACGCAACAACAGCAACAGGCTGCAATTAATCCTATCGTCGCAGGGCAACGCAAAATTGTATTAGCGACCAATATAGCCGAAACCTCATTAACCATTGAAGGTATTTCGGTGGTGATTGACTCTGGCCTTGAGCGCCGAGTTAGCTTCTCCCCACGCTCGGGGGTCAGCAAATTACAGACCAGACGAATAAGCCAAGCATCTGCAACTCAGCGAGCAGGGCGTGCGGGGCGTTTACAAGCAGGGCACTGTTATCGTTTATGGCGTGAAGAAGACCACTGCCGCTTAGATGCACAAATAGAACCAGAAATTATTGCCGCGGATTTAACCTCAACCTGTTTAGAGTTAAAGGTATGGGGTGTTAATAGCTTTGCGGAACTGTCATTACTCGATCAGCCTTCATTGGCAAATGTGCAATATGCTGAATTGTTATTAACTGATCTTGGCGCTCTAGATGCGGGGAGTTGTAGTAACCATGGGCAAGCTTTGGCTGAATTTGGTATGTCACCACGGTTAGCACATATGCTGTTAACGGCAAAAGAGTGGGAAAATGAACTGCCGGGTATTAGTTGGTTAGCCTGTCGATTAATCGCATTACTTGAAGGCAGTGAACGCTTACCACTTGATTTGGATTTTGCATTGCAACAAATGGCATCGGGGCAATTTAAACAAGCACAACGTCAAGCACTGCAGTGGGCACAACGCTTTAGCTTTGTTAAAAGCAGCAGTCAGTGCCGAAACACGAATGCTTATACTGGTTTGTTGTTAGCGTTAGCGTATCCAGACCGTATCGCACAGCGTCGTGATAATACAGGACGAGGGCAAGCTGGTCACGGGCTGGACGTGCGTTACATGTTAAGTAATGGACTCGGAGTTAAATTAATGGCCGATGCCAGTTTAGCAACTGAAGAATTCTTAGTCGTTGCTGACTTATCGTTAACCGAACAAGGTGCCGATGCTATGGTCTACAACGCTTGTGGATTTGATTTAGCGGAATTACAAACTTGGTTACCGCCATTATTTACCGAGGAAGCGTTTGTGCAATGGGATTTAAAAACTCATAAATTGATTGCTGAGCAGCGTCAACGTTTAGGAAAATTGGTATTATCTCGCCAGATATTAACAGATATAACGCCTGCACAAAAACAAACGGCTGTACTGGCTGGTATTCGTAAAGCCGGATTATCGGTATTGCCTTGGAATGAGCACAATAAGGCATTGCTCACCCGATTACGATGTGCATATTTATGGTTAGCGGAAGTGGGGTTTGTTGATTTCAGTGATGAAGCCTTAATTGACGATCTAGAAAACTGGTTGCAGCCGTATTTGACGGGTGTAACTGGTCCCTCACAGATGAAAAAAATTCCCCTAACAGAAGCGTTGCTCTCACGGCTAGATTGGTCGTTGCAACAGCGCTTGGACAATGAACTGCCGACTTATTTCACCGTGCCGACTGGATCGAAAATTAAATTACGTTATAACGATAACAGTGCACCGAGTTTACCTGTGCGTATTCAAGAGATGTTTGGTCAAGCTAATAAACCTGCGGTTGCCAATGGTCGAGTGCCTATTGTGGTTGAACTACTGTCACCGGCGATGCGTCCGTTACAAATTACCCAAGATTTATTGGGCTTTTGGAATGGCAGTTATGCTGAGGTTAAAAAAGAAATGAAGGGCCGTTATCCGAAGCACTATTGGCCAGATAACCCCTTGGAAGCGATGCCGACACGACGTGTTAAAAAACATATGTAGGAAAGCAGCAATAGTTATTCGTAATCTGCTATTATCTCGCAGAGTTCGTTTCAGACAAATAAAAGAAGATTTATCATGACTAAAAAAATCGCTACATTGCATCCCCGTAATCCACATCAGGGACGTTATGATTTAACAGCCTTAGTTAAAACATACCCAGCGTTAAAAGCGTACATAAGACTAAATCCTTGTGGAGAAGAAACGGTCGATTTTAATGATGATAAAGCAGTTGTTTGCTTGAACAGTGCATTATTAGCCCATTTTTACCAAGTACCAAATTGGCAGATTCCGACAGGTTATTTATGTCCGCCAATCCCTGGACGTGCAGATTACATTCACTATATTGCCGATCTACTGGCAGAAATTAATAATGGTGATGTACCAACAGGTAAACGTGTTAAAGCGTTAGATATTGGTACTGGCGCTAACTGCATTTACCCTATTCTCGGTCATCGCAGCTATGGCTGGGGCTTTGTGGGTACTGATATTGATACGGTTGCAGCAAAAACAGCGAATGTGATCGTGCAAGCAAATCCAAGCTTAAATAAAGCGATTAAGATTGTATTGAAAAAAACGCCAGGTAGTACCTTTAAAGGCGTGATCAAATATAACGACAAATATGCGGTGACGGTTTGTAATCCGCCGTTCCATGCATCAATGGCTGATGCAACCGCAGGTACTGAGCGTAAGATTAAAAACCTGCACAAAGGTAAGGCTGCGCCGACCAATACAACTAAGTTGAACTTTGGTGGGCAGAATTCTGAACTTTGGTGTGAAGGTGGCGAATTACGCTTTGTTAAAGACATGGCGAAAGAAAGTAAAGATTTCGCTGAACAAGTATGTTGGTTCACTAGTCTTATTTCAAAGGGTGAGCATATAGAAGAGCTTGAGCAATATTTACACACGTTAGGTGCAAAACAAATCCGCGTGATCCCTATGTCGCAAGGTCAAAAAGTCAGTCGTATATTAGCATGGAGCTTTATGGATACTGATGAGCAACTGCAATGGGCTACTGATAACTGGTAGTCGACGTTATATTTAGGTAGATTAATACGGCAAGCATCGCGCTTGCCGTTTTTATATCTGAGGATACTTTTACTTAAGGTAAATAATATGTTGGTATGGTTAGGTTACAGTTATTTCGTATTGAGTATCATTACCCTATTAGTATATGGTAAAGATAAATGGGCGGCTAAACGACAGGCGTGGCGTACACCAGAGCGTACATTGCACTTGTTAGCGCTGTTAGGTGGTTGGCCTGGTGCGCTCGTCGGACAAAAACTATTTTCTCATAAAAAAAGTAAAATTAGTTTCAAACGTATTTTTTGGTTAACGGTTGTTGGTAATGTATTAATTGTATTCGGCATTTTTCAAATTGACCCGAGCTATGTGATTGTTGGTTAGTTTTAGATACTAAAACTTTCGACTGATTTACACATATTTACGTTATCTATACTATGCCTTTGTTTTGTTGTGTTATACCATTTCGGCCTTATTATGCTAATTATTGCTATTTTGAACGAAGACTGGGTATTCATTAAATGTCGTCAATTAAGAAAAATAAATTACAGTTAGTACTAACGTGGGTGCTATTAACAAGTGTATTACTCATCATTGTCGCGTTATTACCAGTGACAGATAAAGTCGATGACAGCAATGATATTGGCGTAAGTGCTAATCCTGTTACGGCTGAAATTATGGATGTGTCGAAAGCAAAAACAGCGACGTTGCTAGCAGAATCATCGTCACAATCAGTATCGCCAGATCCCGTTGCGACTGTTACTGAATCGGCTGTTGCTGCAATCGCTGAAGATCTTGCTAAGTCGTACCCAAAAACCATTAACTACGTGATCCAAAAAGGTGACACCTTAGGGGCTATTTTTGAGCAGTTAGATTTAAGTCAAACGAGTTTATATCAAATTCTGGAAGTGGATTTAAATGTTCTGGCGTTAGATAGCATTAAACCCGGACAAACCTTAATATTCACCGAATTTGAAGGTGAATTGACGCGTTTGGAATTACAAGTAAGTCTTTCTCATCAAGTCGTTTATAAGCGTTTAGGTGAGACCGGTTTTGAGTTTGAAGAGATAAATGTTGATGGTGAATGGCGAGACCATAGTTATATAGGTACTGTTGAAAACAGCTTTTCTGGTTCGGCAAAGCAAGCTGGATTATCGTTATTTGAAGCACAATTCATTGCGACGTTATTAAAAGACAAAATTAATTTTAGCCGAGACTTACGCAGCGGAGATACGTTTAAAGTCTTAGTGTCTCGCCAATATATCGGAGATAAACTCACTGGTGAAAATCGTATTGATGCGGTAAGTATTAATAACCGTAATCGCAATATTAGTGCCTATTTGTATGAAGGTATTTATTATGACGAAGAAGGTCTGAGTATTGAACGCGCTTTTGTGCGTCGTCCTGTTAGCAGTAAGTATCGTATATCATCAAGCTTCAATCCAAGACGTCTACACCCCGTGACAGGTTTATTACGTCCGCATAACGGTACAGATTTTGCGGTACCAATTGGAACCCCTGTGTATGCAACGGGTGATGGTGTAGTGTCGCGAGTTGTTAATCATAAGTATGCTGGACTGTATATTGAAATTTCAAATGGTCAAACATACCGAACTCGTTTTTTACACTTAAGTAAGGCGTTGGTGAGAAAAGGTCAGCGAATAAAACGTGGACAAAAAATTGCGTTATCGGGTAATAGTGGTCGTGTTACTGGCCCCCATTTACATTATGAACTACACATGCGTGGCCGCGCCGTTAATGCGATGACTGCTGACATTCCTATTGCGTCGGCGATTGATAAACGCCAACAAGCGGCATTTAAAGTGGCGTTAAATAGCTATCATGCAGCTTGGGAACAAGTTAAAAGCTAACTTTACCGCGCATATTTTTGGTCTTACCACGCTGAGTTTTAGTGTCCATACGTTTCTTTTTGGCATTACGACTTGGCTTGGTGGCACGACGTGCCTTTTGGATCACAGTCGCCTGCTTAATCAATTCAACTAAACGTTCAAATGCGACCTGTTTGTTATAATCCTGACTGCGCGATTCCTGTGATTTTATTATTATTACACCGTCTTTGGTAATACGATGATCGCTTAACGCTAATAACCTTTCTTTATAAAACTCGGGTAGTGAAGACGCCTTAATATCAAAGCGTAAATGGATCGCCGTTGATACTTTATTGACGTTCTGACCACCGGTACCTTGTGCGCGGATGGCTTGAATATCAATTTCTGAATCGGGAATTGATACATTGCTAGAGATGAAAACCATTGATAAACCTTGGTGTTATATTACAGTACGATATTGGGCAGACAGATACTGTGTTATTGATGAGTAACCGCTAGCGTCTGCACCTATGATACGTCAGTTTACGGCTATTGTTAATTTTCAATTGCCAGATGCTATTATTTTTAACTCGATTAGAGAATATTTATGGTAATAATTAGACCAGTCAAAGTGACGGATGCTCACGCGTTATCAACGTTATTTTCGCAACTGAATAACGAAACGCCATTTATGGCCATGGGTGAGAAAAATAGTGCGACTGAACTCAGCAGCCACCTAGAGTTATTTATCAATTCAACAACCCAAGTGCTTTATGTAATAGAACGAGATAACCATAATCTGATCGGTTTTGCGATAGGCATAACAGGTTATATTAGTGGTGATAGTCATACTGCATCTTTGGTTATTGGTATCCAACAAGCGAGTATCGGCTTGGGTCTTGGTAGGCAATTATTGGCACATGTAGAAGAGTGGGCAAGATTGTCTAAACTGAAACAACTAGAATTAACTGTCATGATAAGTAATACATACGCGATAGTATTTTATAAGAATAATGGTTTTGAGCAATTAATATCAAAGCAACAAGGTGTGATTGACGACCTTACTGAAAATGAATTATATATGGTAAAAGCAGTTAATTTAGATTAAGGAAATGCAGATGGATATTGGTTACTGGGTAATGTTTCTAACCGCATCACTGGCATTAAATATGACGCCGGGTCCGGATCTGATATTTGTACTGACTAAGACGGTTAGCCATGGTCGTAAAGCGGGTATTGTTGCCGCTGCTGGGGTTTGTTCTGGAGCGTTGGTACATGTGGCTGCGGCGGCGTTAGGTTTATCAGCTATCATCGTTTCTTCAGCTTATGCTTTTATGCTCATTAAAATCATTGGTGTGGGTTATTTGATTTATTTGGCTTGGCAGGCGTTTACTGCATCTGGCGGAGTTGAGTTAACCAGCACTGATCGTATTGATGGTGATTCACCATCACCAATGTCGCATTGGAAAGTATTCAAACAGGGAGTGCTAATCGATGTTCTGAATCCAAAGGCTGCGATCTTTTTTATGGCTTTTTTACCGCAATTTGTGCGAGAAGGTCAGGGAACGGTCTCAATGCAGCTCTTGTTATTGGGTATGATAGTGGTTATTGGTGCGTTTGTGGTGGAGCTCGGTTATATTTTTGCTGCGCATCGTTTAACCAAAAAAGTGAAAGGTAACCAAAGTTTTACACTGTGGCTTAACCGCACGGTTGGCACTGTTTTTGTGGCTCTTGGGGTCAAACTTGCAGCAACATAATCAGGGAGCTCAAATACCTAACTGCAATAGTTGAGTTGAAGGGAGCGAACAGGGTAAACTAACGATTCTTTTTTACGGTATTATATTAGATCGTATTAGACCGTATTTAATGCAATTTCTAGGACCCTTTCCATTGGCTAAACGTCCCGTAAGTGATGACACAAAGAAAACTGTCAACAAACGAAAAACACCAGCAAAACCTGCGGTAAAAAAATCAGCTAAGAAATCCACCGCAAAAAAAGCCACGAAGAGAAAAGTAAAAAAGGTAACTAGTCGCACTTGGACTCGCAGTATTGCTATTTTCCTATTTAAATTTAGTTTGGCTTTTTCGGCTCTTTTTATTCTCTATGGGATGTATTTAGACAGCAAGATCCAAACTCGATTTTCAGGTCCTATCTGGAAGACCCCTGCGCAAATATATGCACGAAGTTTAGAGCTAAAACCAGGGATGTTTTTACCACATGATAAATTGGTCGAGGAACTGGTTTTACTCAATTATTTAAAAGTAGCAAAACCACGTACTGCAGGGCAATTCTCAATATCGGCCACTAAAGTCGAATTACTGCGTCGAAGTTTTACTTATCTTGATGGGACTGAACCTAATAAAGCGTTGTTTCTTACCTTTGCTGATAATCGCTTAGTTAGTATCCGTGACCAGAAAACTGGTAAATATCTTAATTCAGTTAATCTTGATCCTATGCTGCTTGATACCCTACAAGCGCCGAACCAAGAAGATCGCATCTTGGTTGAATTACAAGATTACCCACAATTATTAATTGATACCTTGTTATTGGTGGAAGATCGAAACTTTTACCATCATAACGGTGTATCGCCTGTTGCGATTATCCGTGCTGCGTTTGCCAATATGAATGCAGGACGAACCGTACAGGGAGGAAGTACACTGACTCAGCAGTTAGTTAAAAACTTTTTCTTAACCCGTCAGCGCAGTTATTGGCGTAAATTCAATGAAGCGTACATGGCAATACTGATTAACTACCGTTTAAGTAAGGATGCGGTATTAAGTGGTTATCTTAACGAGGTTTATTTAGGTCAAAACTACAGTGATGGCGTATATGGTTTTGGTTTAGCCAGCTACTTTTATTTTGGTAGACCAGTACCGGAACTGAGCATAGATCAAATGGCGTTCTTAGTTGCCGTAGTTAAAGGACCATCATTTTATGATCCATGGCGCTATCCCAAACGTGCACTTGAACGCCGTGATATGATCATTCGTTTATTATCCAAAAACGGCAAGATTAGTACCGCTGAATATCGTGCGGCGATTGCTAGACCGCTGGGTATTATTCCGCGTGGGCATATGAGTACCACTAAAGCGCCTGCGTTTTTATCATTATTACGCCGAGAGTTAAAGACCACGTTTGGCGATGCACTTTATGATCAATCCGGATTGAAAATATTTACTAGTTTGGACCCGCTGGCACAACGTGCGGCAGAAACGGCGGTCACGGCAAGTCTGCCTCGATTAGAAAAGGCACGTAATATTTCCGGATTAGAAACTGCTATGGTGGTGACCGATCGTCAATATGGTCGGGTTACCGCAATCGTTGGTGGTCGCAACACGCAATATGCTGGCTTTAACCGTGCGCTGGATGCTTCTCGTTCGATTGGTTCTGTGGTGAAACCCGCTATTTATTTAACTGCATTTGAACAGGGGTATGATCTTAACTCACCGCTAGAAGATAAACCGATACGATTAAATAACCAGTACGGTAATAACTGGCAGCCAAAAAATTATGATCGTAAATACCGTGGAGAAGTTCCGTTATACCAAGCCTTAATGCAATCGCTTAACGTACCTACGGTTAATTTAGGCATGGCACTTGGCATTGATAATGTGATTGAAAGTTTAAAACGTCTAGGCGTTGCAAAGGTTGATAATCACTATCCATCGATGTTATTGGGGGCATTAAATATGTCCCCATTCCAAGTATCACAAATGTATCAAACGATCGCTACAGCGGGGGAATATCATAAATTAACAAGTTTGGTCGCGGTGGTTGATGAAGACGGTGATTTAGTCTATCAACAAAGCCTGAAAGGTCAGCGTCGTTTTGATCGTAAGGATACAGATCTAACTATTTATAATATGACGCTGGTGGCAAAACAAGGTACTGCACGACGTTTGAGGTGGCAATTTCCAGGCATTAATTTTGCGGGAAAAACCGGTTCGACTGATAAATTACGTGATAGCTGGTTTGTTGGTTTAGATAATCGAGATGTGGTAACGGTTTGGGTGGGGCGTGATGATAATAAAACTTCAACCTTAACTGGTTCGAGTGGTGCATTAAGGGTGTTTGGTGATTACATGAAATTACGCAGTGCCGATAGCTTAGTGGTGAATTAGCGTCGATACAACAAGATTATATCAGCACTAAAAATGGCGAGGAATTACTATCATAACTATTACTAGTAAGATAGAAAAACCTCGCCGTTCTTATTTATGTAAACGTGTTGGTATTAACTGGGCCTAGAAGTGACCTTCAAAACCAATAAATGCACCATCAATGGTTGCGTCAGCTTTCACGTCATCAACTTTAAAATCAAGTTGTTGGATACGGTAACCAGCACGGATAGACCAATCAAGTACATAACCTGGGTTTAGCATGAAAGATAAACCTACTTCAGCATCACCGTAAACATCACCTGTAATACCAATCGCATTCACCATTGCAAAGGCTTTTAATGGGAACATAGGTAAGCCAACTTCAGCGTAAGCATAACCCATAGGTAATGGACCTGAGAATGACGCCTTCGTCGAACCATCTTCGAAAGAACCGTCCAGTTGACGCCACGTCACACCAGCATCAAGTGATACAATATCGTTGTCTAAAAACTCATAGTACAGAGTGAAATCAACGGTTTTTAAGTTAATGTTTTTGTTCGCTGAAGAGCCTTCAACATCGATATTTGAGAAACTAACTGCTGCATTTGGAATTAATGGAATTGGATGTTCAAACTTTACATACATACGGTAGTTGTAAGTATCTTCATAACTAGTAACAGCAGAGTGGTTGTCGAGTTGAATAGTACCGTCAACACCTGATTGCCATACGTCTGCACCAAAATAGGTACCAAGCATATCAGCAGCTACGCCGTTCGAAAAACCGGTAAGAAGAGTTAGTGCAAGTAGTTGTTTTTTCATAATGAGTCCATGTTCATCTATGTAATTTGTCGCGCAACAGTAACAGCAAGCGTCTTTAGTTAATAAGTATTAGTCAAAATCTAGTTATTTCCTAACGTTATTAACTCACGGTTAATACTTTCGGCCAGTCTGGGAAAAAATTTAGCGAGAATATTAATTTTTATAAAACCGTTTGCATGCAGTTGTTTTTGGTGGCTATTATACATTTTGCAGTCAAATAATCATATTTAATGATCTATTTATGTCATTTAAACCAAAATAGCTTGGTTTTTTTTGGCTGGTACTTTTGAACGAATGAAAAAAAGACACAAAAAAGCCCTAAAAATAGGGCTTAATTAAATGATAGAAATGGTACTTTTATCATACTTTTAGGTGCGGAATTGTTACGTTAGTTTAGCAAAACAACGTTCAGCTGCTGCAATTGTTGCTTCAATATCGGCACTGGTATGTGCGGTTGATAAGAAACCAGCTTCAAATGCAGATGGTGCAAGATAAACACCTTCAGCTAGCATCAAGTGGAAGAATTTTTTGAAGCGTTCAGCGTCACATTTACATACGTCGGCAAAACCTGTGACTTCAGCTTGGTCGGTAAAGAAGAAACCAAACATACCGCCAACATAGTTTACAGCCAGTGCGATGTTTTGACGTGCTGCTGCGGCTTTAAGACCTTCTGCTAATTGCTTGGTGCTTGCACTTAATTGCGCTGCCACTTCTGGTTTATCAATTTCGGTTAATGCAGCAAGACCTGCGGCCATTGCAATTGGATTACCTGACAATGTACCTGCTTGGTATACCGGACCAGTTGGAGCTATGTGTTGCATGATCTCCAATTTACCGCCAAACGCGCCTACTGGCATGCCACCGCCAATCACTTTACCTAATGTCGTTAGGTCTGGTTCTACTTGGTAGTGTGCTTGTGCACAGCCCGTTGCAACACGAAAACCAGTCATTACTTCATCAAAGATAAGTACAGCATTGTATTTATCACAAATACTACGCAGTCCTTGTAGGAAACATGCTTGTGGTGGAATGCAGTTCATGTTGCCTGCAACAGGTTCTACAATGATACAAGAGATGTCTTCTGGATATTCAGAAAATAGTGATTCAACCGATGCTAAATCATTAAATGTTGCTGTCAGTGTATGCTTCGCAAAATCCGCAGGGATACCTGGTGAGCTTGGTTGACCTAAGGTTAATGCGCCAGAACCCGCTTTAACCAGTAATGAGTCAGCATGGCCGTGGTAGCAACCTTCAAATTTTAAGATTTTGTCACGATTTGTGTAACCACGCGCTAAGCGGATCGCACTCATTGTTGCTTCAGTACCTGAACTAACCATGCGAATTTGTGCCATGGAAGGTACCATTGCTTGTACTTTTTGTGCCATGATCACTTCGATTTCGGTTGGTGCACCAAAACTTAAGCCGTTTTCAACTGCCGCTAATACAGCAGATTTGATTGCTGGATGGTTATGGCCCAAAATCATCGGCCCCCACGAACCAACATAATCAATATAGGCATTGCCGTCTACATCATAGATACGCGCGCCTTCGGCACGTTGAATAAAGAGTGGGCTACCACCAACGCCATTGAATGCGCGCACTGGTGAGTTAACGCCACCAGGAATAATAGCTTGAGCTTGCGTGAAAAGTTGGCTTGATTTAGACATCTGCAATCCTTTTTATCTACAGTCAGAGACAATATAGTAAGAAATAGTAAGAAAAATAGTAGAAATATTTTAGACCGTTATTATACCTGTTCAGGGGTTTAAACGTAGCTTTTTTACGCTTTTAGCGACTTGCACCTAAGTTGCCTTTGTTTTCGTCGGTAGAATCGTTAAAATAGCGCTTTATTTTTATGCTTATCACGAAAAAGGCTGACATGTTTAAGATTATTAAACCACGTTACATCGTATTATTAGCGCTCGCTGTATTATTGGGTTATGGCTTTTCTTATTTAAAAGGCATTGAGTCAGCAGTAAAAATAACAATGAAAGATGATGAAATTTCACGGCTCAGTAGTGACTTAGCGGAAACAAGTAAGATCAAAGCACAAGTTGAAGTTGAACTACAGACCTCGCAAATATTAGTGGACCAGTTAACCGAGCAGCAACGTACGTTATTTAATGAGAATGCCGAGTTAAAGCGTGAATTAGTTTTTTATCAACGTATCATGGCGCCGGAAGACGTTATTAATGGTGTAAAATTAGAAAGTCTGACATTTATTCCAGAAGTCAGTGAAGGTTACTACTTTATGCAGCTCGTATTAATGCAGGTACAAAAGAAAAAACGCCATATTAAAGCCTCTGCTGATTTAATTTTTTACGGTAGCCTAGACGGAGATCCAGTGGAATACCGTTGGAACGAATTAGTGGGTGAAAAACAACAAAAATTAAGTTTCTCATTTCGTTATTTCCAAGCGGTGGAAGGGTCAATTAAGTTTCCATTGGGGTTTGTACCTGAGCGCGTCGCATTTGTGGGTAAAGTAAAGGGGAATCGTTGGAATTCTGGCGTTAACTTAAAACAAAGTTTTGACTGGAGTGCCGTATTGCAAAGCAGTGACCCTATCTCAGGGTGATCACCTAGCATTGCAGTGCTAGATATAGAGCATTAAGAAACGATAGTTGACGGGATTAGTCAGGTATTAGATAATTGAACGTATAAATCGAGTTTAAGTGAGAGCAGGTATGGAACTATTTACAGAAGTTGGTGCAACTCAGGCTGATAATAATATTGTTGAACAAGCTGTTACAACTGTCGCTGTGGAAGCAAGTGCAGACGATATGGCATTGCCTATTCACTTTAGTGACGCTGCTGCAGCAAGAGTAAAAGAATTGATCACTGAAGAAGAAAATTTAGCACTTAAATTACGTGTGTACGTTACAGGTGGTGGGTGTTCTGGTTTTTCTTACGGTTTTACCTTTGATGAAAAGATTAATCCAGGTGATACTGTTATCGAAAAGAACAGTGTCATCATGGTTGTAGACTCGATGAGTTTACAATATTTGGTTGACGGTACGGTTGATTATATCGATGGCTTAGAAGGTTCACGTTTCCTTGTAAAAAACCCGAACGCAACAACAACATGTGGTTGTGGTTCAAGCTTCTCAATCTAAGCTTTCATTTATTTAAGGTTCAATTAAAAACCTCATACGTACTTGGCGCTCGCTAAGTACGAGTTTTTCTCCTCTTAATCATACTGACTAATAAAAATTAGTGCTTATAGCTTATTTTTTAATGTTTGTGACCGCTCGTCTTATTTTTACATTGTTACCATTCCTATCTTGTTAAATATGTTGCATCATAGTTACTTAATTAAGTTCAAGGGAATGATAATGAATAATTTCACAGCACTAGCTATTGTAAAAAAACCATTATTTCAAGCATCAATCATTGCTGCTGCATTTCTATTATGGATGGCAAGTGGTGCAGGGAAAGGGGCAGACCAGCAGGATAGTACAGTCACTAGTCATACTGGTGACGTTGTTGAAAAGCCCATCCCACAAGTGCGAACTGAGCAGTTCGAAGCACAATTTATCGCTCGTTCTATTTCTCTGTATGGGCGTACCGCTGCTGACCGACAAACTAATTTGGGTGCCGAGATAGCAGGTCGAGTCGAAGAAGTACTCGCCAAGCGAGGTAGCTTTGTCAATAAAGGCGATATTATTGTGAAGATGGAGCAGAATGATCTGCCACAATTATTACAACGCGCTAAGACTTTATATAAACAACGTGAAATTGAGTATGAAGGCGCTAAAAAGCTAGCCGCACAAGGTTTTCAAGGTAAGGCTCGATTAGCGGAAGCCGCGACGGCATTAAGTGATGCGTCGACCAATGTATTTACAATTAAATTACAGTTAGAAAAAACTGCCATTATTGCGCCTATCGCCGGTATTTTGAATGAACGGTATGTAGAAGTCGGTGACTATTTAGCGAAGGGTAATCAAATCGCTATTATAGCTGATATTAACCCCTTGATTGTCGTAGCCGATGTGACTGAGCTCGATGTTAATAATGTGCGGTTGCAACAAGTGGCCAAAGTACGCTTAGTTAGTGGGGAAGAAGTCGAGGGTAAAGTGAGATACATTTCACGGGTAGCGAATTCGGCAACGAATACTTTCCGTATTGAAGTCGCCATTGATAATCCTGATTTAGCCTTGTCCGCTGGCGGTAGTGCCGAACTGTCCTTGCCATTAAAGCAAGAGTGGGCAGTGAAGTTATCACCCTCAACCTTAGCGCTTAACGAAAAGGGCGTGATTGGTGTGAAAACAGTTGTTAATGAGCACGTTGTTTTCACCCCTGTCGATATTCTTAAAGCCGATGCGCAGGGCTCTTGGTTAACTGGATTAGGTAAACAGCCTGTGGTGATTACTGTGGGTCAAGGGTTTGTACGTGATGGTGATAAAGTTGATGCGGTACCAACGAGGACGCAATAATGAATAGTATTATTTCAGCTGCGTTAAGTCATAGCCGTACCGTGATTATGCTGCTCATTTTCATTTTAGTGGCTGGCAGTGTTACTTACCTTAATATTCCTAAAGAAGCGGAACCGGATGTGCCGATTCCGTTTATTTATGTGTCGATTAATCACCATGGCATTTCTCCTGAAGATGGCGAACGCGCCTTACTGCGGCCGTTAGAGCAAGAACTTCGCGGCATTGATGGTTTAAAAGAAATGATCTCGACTGCCAGTGAAGGCCATGCCTCAATTCAACTAGAGTTTCATGCGGGTATTGATAGTAATATTGCATTAGCCAGCGTTCGTGAAAAAGTCAGTTTAGCCAAAGCACAATTGCCCGATGACTCGGAAGAGCCAGTGGTTAAAGAGATTAGTATGGCGACTCAGAAGCCCGCGTTGACAGTTATTTTGTCGGGGGATGTTGCTGAGCGTGCATTAATCAATGTATCGCGGGACTTAAAACAGAAAATCGAAGCGTTAACCGAAGTACTGGAAGTTAGCGTCGGTGGTGATCGTGAGGATATGATTGAGATTTTAGTCGACCCTTTATTAATGGAAAGTTATAACCTCGATCAGAATGACATTTATAACCTTATTTCGCGTAATAATTTGCTGGTTGCAGCGGGTACATTAGACAGTGGTCAAGGCCGCTTTCCCGTTAAGGTGCCGTCGGTATTTGATTCATTAAAAGATGTACTCGATTTACCGGTAAAAGTAGAGGGCACACAGGTAATTACGTTTGGCGATGTGGCGGAAGTGCGGCGTTCCTACAAAGACCCTGTGTCGTTTGCCCGTATTGATGGTCATGCCGCAGTATCATTGGAAGTGAAAAAACACCCCGGTGAAAACATCATTGAAACCGTTGAAAAAGTGAAAACCTTAGTAAACCAAGAAAGTGCCTACTGGCAAAGTGTGATCAAAGTTGATTTTACCGCCGACAGTTCTGAAGACGTAAAAGACATGCTCAGTGATCTGCAAAACAACGTACTGTCAGCGGTCATACTGGTGGTTATTGTGATTATTGGCAGTCTCGGTGCACGTAGTGCGTTGCTGGTCGGAATTGCCATCCCAGGATCATTCCTCGCGGGTATTTTGATGCTGGCAATGTGGGGTTATACCATTAACACCGTGGTGTTATTCGCCTTGATTATGGCAGTTGGGATGTTGGTGGATGGTGCGATTGTGGTGACTGAGTTTGCTGACCGTGAAATGAACGAAGGGCGCAGCAACAAAGAAGCTTATGGACTGGCGGCCAAGCGTATGGCTTGGCCGATTATAGCATCAACAGCAACCACGTTAGCGGCATTTGCGCCGTTATTGTTCTGGCCTGGCATGATGGGTGAGTTCATGAAGTACTTACCGTTAACGTTAATTACTACGTTGAGTGCCTCTTTAATCATGGCATTAATTTTCGTGCCGACGCTTGGTGGTCTTGTGGGGCGTCGCCGTAAACTATCCGTGTTAGAACAGAAGCAAACTGCATTGGCAGAAAAGGGCGATGTAACCCAAATGCCTGGCATGATAGGCTGGTATATTAAAGTGCTGAACGGTGCGATTAAAAAACCTTGGTGGTGTTTAGGCGCTGCGGTGCTGTTTTCTTTTGCTGTGATTAAAGCGTACAGCGTTTATGGGCAAGGTTCTGAATTTTTCCCTGACGTTGAACCGCCGGGCTTTAATATCATTGTGCGTTCACAAGGCGATTTGTCTATCTATGAACAAGATGCGTTAATGCAGCAAGTTGAAGCCAAATTATTGGATATGGCTGAGATTGAAACCTTGTATGCTCGTACTGGTAAAGATAATAAAAATGGTGAGCAGATTGGCTCTTTGCGGGTGAACTTAGTCGATTGGCTATTACGTCGTAAGGCGGATGAGATCATTGCTGATATTCTGGTGAAAACTTCAACATTAGCAGGGATAGAAATTGAAGCGCGTAAAGATGAGAGTGGTCCACCGCAAGGTAAAGATTTACAACTGGAATTAAGTTCTCGTTATCCAGAATTACTCGAACAGACATTAGTGAAAGTACGTGATTTTGTGGCAATGCAGGGTATTTTTACGAATATCAGTGATAATGGCGCAAAACCAGGCATTGAATGGCAAATTAAAGTGGACCGTGCTGTTGCTGCCCGTTATGGCGCTGATGCCTTATTGGTGGGGAATAATGTTCAGTTTGTCACAACTGGCTTACGTCTGGGTGGTTATCGTGCAGACGATGTTGATGATGAAATGGATATTAGAGTACGTTTTTCTGAGCAATATCGTCATATCGATCGGTTAGAAGATCTACGTCTGAAAACGTCAGCAGGGCAAGTGCCGCTTAGTGTATTTTCAACCCTGACACCTGAACAGAAAAAAGATGCGGTGCGTAAAGTAGATGGTCGCCAAGCGTTAAAAGTTGAAGCCGATTTATTACCTGGTTTTAACTTGAATGAAGAATTGCCGAAGTTAATGTCGTTAATGAAAGGGTTAGATCTCGACCCGCGTGTGACAATACGCTTGCGTGGTCAAAATGAAAATCAGCAAGAATCGGCTGAATTTCTTAAAAATGCGCTGTTAATTGCATTAGCGGTCATGGCTATTATTTTGGTGACGCAGTTTAACTCTTTCTATCAAGCATTTTTGATTTTAACCGCGGTTATCTTTTCTACGGTTGGGGTATTCCTTGGTTTGATGATAGTACAAGAGCCATTTGGTATTGTGATGTCAGGGATTGGTGTTATCTCGTTAGCCGGGATTGTGGTAAATAATAATATCGTGTTAATTGATACTTATAATGTGCTTAAGCAAGAAGGACTATCTGCCGTTGAAGCGGTATTACGTACCGGGGCTCAGCGCTTACGCCCAGTTATGCTGACAACGGTCACTACTATTTTAGGTCTAATGCCGATGGTATTGCAGATTAATATGGATATTGTTAATCGCACAACCACATTTGGCGCACCATCAACGCAATGGTGGTCTCAATTGGCAACCGCTGTTGCTGGTGGTTTAACCTTCGCGACAGTACTTACCTTAGTATTAACACCATGTATGTTGGTATTGGGGGACCGTTTAAGTCGACGTTTGAATAAAAATCAATCGGTTGTGGCTTCAACTACAAGTAGAGGAATTACATCATCAGAATTTGATGACGAGCAGTATGTGGTTTATTCTTCTGAAAATCGAAGCTTTGAAACAGTCACTATCAGCCAGCTTGATTAGGAGTAATACAGTTTTATATTCAAGTTAGTATTAACTAAATAGCCAGTAACTTACAGGGTCTCCTGAGCATTCGTATGGAGCACATTCGGCGAATGCATTCAGCATATTTGACGCTGTTATCAGGATGACTGCGATAATAGCTATTTTAGCTATTTTAGCTATTTTAGCTATACCAGTCTGCATTGAAAAGGGGACGTATTTAATTTTTTCATATTGAGCAGAAAAAGCCATCATTATAGCGGTTCCTGCTATAATTACTGCAAAAGTAATAAATGCCCAAGTATAAAAATGTATACCTAAGAAAGGGGCTTCATAGTGGGGTGTTCTAGGTATGACGTGTAGCGATACTTGACGTAATGCTACAGCTGCACCTGCACCTAAAAGTGCACCAGCAAGCATGGCACTATAATGTATCATTCGAGGGCCAAAATTATGTTACATAATAAACCGAATAAAACAGCGATAAAGCCAACACGTTGAAATAAACAAAGTGGGCAAGCTAGTATGTTTTCTGCAATTTGTGAATAAAATGCAAATCCAAGTACTAATGACAATGCAATAGCACCAAGGGCATTTAAATTGAAAATACCTGCCCACTAAATCGACAGTGTTGATTATTTAATCTTGAATGCTCGCCAAATCAATAATAGCCAAGACAACATCAGGCCGCTGCCACCAAAAGGCGTGATACTACTTAGCCATTTCTCACCCGTTAATGCATACAAGATTAAACTGCCACTGAACGTAATAATACTTATCAGTTGTAGTCCACCGATCCAATTAAATCGTCCCTCGACAAATTTATTATCCAATAACGCCAAAAATAACAGGCTTAAAGTATGAATAAATAAATAGTCTCGTGCCGTCGCAAAGTTGGCTACACCGTTATTCAGTGCCAGTTGAGAGTGCCATAGATGCGCACCTAATGTACCCACAAAAATATTGGTAAACATTAATATTGAACTGATGATAAGGAAATACTTAAGTCTGTTGTTCTGCATGGTGCGGTTACCTTTTGATAAGTCGAAAAACTTAATTTGTTATAATACGTAATACTTACGTTGTTGTAATACGTAATAAAGCTGTCATTTATCTTACATTTTTTGTTCATATTTATCACATATCTTTGTCATATTTAATCCTTAGAATTAACCTGAATTTAAAGTAACTACTCAACAAAATCTTTTATATTTTTTAATGGGATGGAATTCAAAATGAAAAAAACATTACTTGCACTTGTATTACCAAGCTTATTCGCATCAACTGTTGGCGCAGCTGAAGTTTATAATGATAACGGTCAATCAGTTAACGTCTACGGTCGTGCTTATGCTGGGCATGACTTTAGCGGTGAAGACAAAAATGCTAATTATGGTAATGATTCTTACATCCGTATTGGCGCTAAATTAAAATCAGACATCTCTGACTCACTATCGGCATTTGGTCGTTATGAACTGCAGTGGGATCTAGCTGATGGCGAGAAACAAGAAAAAACGAAAACCCGCTTAGCGTATGTTGGTCTTAAGAGTGATGTGGGTGCATTCAGCTTCGGTCGTCAATATGGTGCGGTTTCATTAGTATCAGATATTACTGATACGGCTTATACCAATGCATATGGTGGCAATCTGGGTGTAGGTAAAGACCACGATGGTACAAACCGTGACAGTAGTCTATTAAAATACAGTAACAAATTTGGCGGACTGCAGTTAGATGCGTCATACCGCCTTGATGATAGCCAAAGTGATGCTGAAAGTGATACCGCTTATGGTTTAGCTGTAGCATATAAACTTGATTTTGGTCTAACACTGGCGGCTGGCTTTAACGCGAGTTCACCAACAGATGATTATGACGCATCAATCTTCTTAGTGGGTGTAAGTTATAATACTGGACCAGTAACAGTCGCTGCAACATTTGCCCAAGGTTCAGAGTTTGAAGGTCAAAACTTAGACCATACCGCTTATGAATTAACAGCTGAATACAAGATCACGAAGCAATTACGTGCACAAGTGTTATATAACGCCCAAGAAATTGAAGATACAACAACATCTGTAACAGCAGACTCTGTTGATGACCTTGTATTCGGTGTTCGCTATGACTTCAATAAAAGCTTCCGTACTGTTGCTGAATACCGTATTAATGGTGTTGATGGCATGGATGACGATTTCCACCTAGCTGCACGCTATAGCTTCTAATGATTAAATTGGCCTAGCTAAATTAATAATCGTTGAATGCGCAAAAGCGGCTAACCTTCGGGTTAACCGCTTTTTTGTATTCAGTTCTCTATCTAATTCATATTCAAAGCGTAAGCTAGTTGTGTATCGCTTGAAAACAGTTGATAATGACTAACATTTCGAGTCGGGCATTTTATTTGGCCTATAGATTAATATGGTGGCTAAGCAATGCAGGAATTGGATTGTCGCGCCTTTACTTGTCCTTTACCACTGATAAAAGTAAAGCTATGGTTAAAGCAAGTTGAGCTCGGCACTGAAATAACCGTACTACTGACCGATTCTGGTTCTCGCCAAGATATACCTAAATTTTTAATCAGTCTTGGTCAAGAAGTCGTTGAGTTAGAAAACTCGCCACTTATGTTACGCATTAAGGTGACGAAGCTAACGCCGCATTTATCCCTAACACAGCTCAATACTCAATATTAAGGCAATAATAATTTATGATCTCTGTCGTATCTCGTTGGTATCAGGAACGTTTTTCTGACCCGCATGCTGTCACTTTATTTCTTCTATTAGTATTTGGCTTTTCGGTTATTTATTTCATTGGTGGATTAATAACACCTTTTTTAGTCGCTGTGGTATTGGCTTATTTACTTGATTGGCCATTAATACAGTTAATGCGTTTAGGGGTATCCAGAACCTGGGCCACGGTGATTATTCTAATGTTATTTGTCACCATGATGGTTATGTTCACATTGGGTTTGGTTCCAACCGTATGGCATCAAGGTGTGAACCTGGTTAAGGCTATGCCGACCATGCTCAAGCAAGGTCAGGAATTTTTACTGATGTTGCCGAAAGAGAATCCGGATGTTTTTAATGAAGAATTGATTAAAACGGCATTACTGACTTTACAGGATCATGTTGTTAGTTCAGGTGAAGCGATAGTAAGTGCTTCGTTTGCGTCGTTATTTGATCTGGCTGCGATCCTGATTTACTCAATCTTAGTGCCGCTGCTTGTGTTCTTTATGTTGAAAGACAAAAACCGTTTGGTTAAAGATTTAGTGAAAATATTGCCACAGAATCGTCGTTTGGCAATGGAAGTCTGGACCGAAATGAACGGTCAAATTGCCAATTATATTCGTGGAAAAGTATTCGAAATTATCATTGTTGGTTTTAGTACCTGGTTGGTATTCTTCTTTACTGATTTACAATATGCGGCGCTACTCGCTGTATTGGTTGGTTTCTCGGTATTGATTCCTTACATTGGTGCGGCAGCTGTGACTGTGCCGGTGATGGTTGTGGGTTTGTTCCAGTGGGGGCTAACACCAGAATTTACTTATATGATGATTGCGTATGGTATCGTGCAGGCACTTGACGGTAACTTATTAGTGCCACTGTTGTTCTCGGAAGCAGTAAATCTGCATCCTGTGGCTATTATTATGTCGGTATTATTATTTGGTGGTCTGTGGGGGTTCTGGGGGGTGTTCTTTGCTATCCCATTAGCGACCTTAGTTAAAGCGGTATTTAACGCTTGGCCTAAACGAATTGCCGAGGAAGCTTAATAATATATCGGCGAGTCCTACGGAGGCGAGCAGGAATAATAGAACAAGGTTACAATATTTGAAAATGGAATTATCATTATCTACATATTACGTCTTATTCTGATATGCCTGCTCGTCCCTGATAGCGTATTTTGAAGTAACTTGAGTATATTGGTTGGACGCTATTTATTGTTATTTAGTCCACCAATAATTTATCTGTCTTAGCCGCACACACAAAATCATTCTTATGTAATCCTTTAATACTGTGTGACCACCACGTGATTGTCACTTTCCCCCATTCTGTTAATAGTGCAGGATGATGGCCTTCTGCTTCAGCCAACTCCGCTATACGATTAGTAAATGCGATCGCTTGTTTAAAATTTTTAAACTTGAATTCACGCTCTAACTGCATGATATTGTTGCGAACTTCTACTGCCCAATCTGGGATTTTGTTAATTAATATGGCTAACTCTTCGTCACTAACTTTTGGTGCATCGGCGCGACATGCTTGGCAACTTTGTAAATTTAACTCTGTCATGGCTGTGTTCTCGTTTTAATTAAGGTGTTAAATAAGATTTTAAATAGGGTTAACGATTATTTGTTATATTAGGGTTTAACAAGCCGCATCTTCTTTCGGTGTATAAGCCGAAGGTTTCATGCCTAATATTCTGGCTTCTTTTATCAAGGTAATTAAATCGAGCTTAATTAATTGTTGTAAATCGGATAGCTGGTTAATCACAAAGTAATTCTTTTGTAACTCATCAATACGGTAATGAGTTCGAAATGCTTCTATCACTTGCAGTGGTTGACGGTTGGGAATATCGCTGTCTAAGCTGTAGCGCGTTTCTTCTTTAGATGACAAAATTCCACCGCCAAAGATCTTCAAACCTTGGTCGCTTTGCATTAAACCAAACTCAATCGTAAACCAGTACAAGCGTGCCAGCATAGGGCGATCTACTTTGTCGGCTTTTAAACCCAGTTCACCGTAATGCTGAGAAAAATCAGCATAAGCTTGATTGGTGAGTAGTGGGCAGTGACCAAACAATTCATGAAAAATATCCGGTTCTTGAATGTAGTCTATGTCGGCTTTGGTACGAATGAAAGTCGCGGCCGGAAAACGTTTAGTTGCTAGTAATTCAAAAAAACGTTCAAAACCAATTAAAGCAGGGACATTTTCGACTTGCCAACCCGTTAATTTCTTTAGCTTACGGTTGATATCCGGTAATTGTGGAATGCGGTCTGCGCCCATTCTCAGTAGTTCAATACCCGCGATAAATTCATCACAGGCACGGTCTTTAATAACACGTGTTTGACGATTGTAGAGCGTCGCCCAAGTATTGTGTTCCTCATCGCTATAATTGATGTACCCGTGTTGATCTGGCTTGTGTGAAACATATTTTGGTGTCGGGTCAATTGCTAAAGATGAGTTCATAATTACTGCCTACCGCTGTGTTATTCGATTGATGTTTAGATTAACCTTAATAAAACTTGCGGTACAGATTCAGGGGAATGATAAATAAACCAGTACAGTTGTGCTAATCTGTCATTGTACTGGTGAGTAAATGCGTAAACTGTACTGGTTTATGACTCATCGATTACTCATCAATAACAAATAAATAATAAAAGCAGTAAATATAAATGACTAAAATATTGTTATATCAGCAAATATCCGATGATCTATGTGAACTTATTCATCAAGGCGTATATTTACCGGGTGAAAAACTACCCTCACTCAGAGCCTTGTCAGTAAAGCGAAAAGTAAGCATTGCGACCATTCAAAGGGCGGTTGAAGAACTTGAGATCATAGGCCTTATTGAAGCGCGACCTAAATCGGGTTATTACGTGTGTTTTAAGACCCGTACCGAGGTGGCGATTGAGCAGCCAATTATCTCGATGAAACCCAAGTCGGTGAAGATCCATGAGTTAGCCAGTCAGATATTTCATCAGTGCGGAGCGCCTGATGTTATCAATATGGGCACCTCATACCCGTCGAGTGATTTTATGCCGACCCCCGCATTACAAAAAATAGCTAATCAAGTGATTAAGCATCACATGTCAGATATTGTTGAAGTACAGTTTTCTGCCGGTCATGCTGTATTACGTGACGTATTAGCTAAGCGCATGAATGAATCGGGTTGTCAGGTCAGCTCAAATGATATTATCGTGACCAATGGTTGCTTAGAAGCCTTATCGGTGTGTTTACGTGCCGTGGCTAAACCGGGTGCCACCATTGCGTTGGAGTCACCGGGTTTTGTCGGTTCATTGCAATTAATTGAGTCATTAGGGTATAAAGCGTTAGAAATACCTTGCCACTCGGTGACTGGAATGAGTCTAGAAGCGTTAGAGTTAGCGTTAGAGCAGTGGAAAATATCGGCGGTCCTTGTGGTGCCAAGTTACAGTAATCCGCTGGGGTCGTGTATGCCAGAAGCTAATCGTAAAAAGCTGGTTGCGCTATTGTCGACTCATGATATTCCGTTAATTGAAGATGATTTGTTGGGTGATTTATCGTTTGATGGCTCGCGCTTAAAACCCTGCAAGGCATTCGATAAAAAAGGCATGGTGTTGTATTGTTCATCCGTGTCTAAAACGATTGCGTCAGGATTAAGAGTCGGCTGGATCGCGCCCGGGGCATATTACAAAGAAGTTTCTTATTTTAAGACTTTTACTAATATCAGTGCACCGCAATTCTCGCAGATCGTCGTTGCCCAGTTTTATAATAGTGGTAAGTATGAGCGTCATCTGCGTCAATTGACGGCGAAGATCGCGAAACAAGTATATTTGATTCAATCTTATATCCGTCAGTATTTTCCTGAGGGTACACTGGTATCAAGTCCACAAGGTGGATGTATTTTGTGGGTGGTATTACCCAAAGGTATTGATGGACATCACCTGTATCTTAAAGCGATTAAGATGGGTATTGGTGTGATCCCTGGGCAGTTAAGCAGTGCTACGAATAAGTTTGACCACTGTATCCGCATTAACTGTGCCTGTGATCCTAAAGTGGATATTCAGCGTAGTATTAAGACATTGGCTGATATTTCACATGAAATTTTAGGTAAATAGCGGTCGATGGTGGCCGCTAAATTTATCGCTTAGCAATGACCGATATCAAGTTGTATTGGCTAGTGGGGCGGTATAATCCCGCCTCCAGATCTATCCCATTCTCAAGTTACGCTTTTCTTGTCGTTCTTGGTTGGTCTCTTTATGAGTAAAAAATTATGAGTCAAAAACCTGATCTTTCTAGCGCCATGCTAAACCTGATTGAAGAAGTGCGCGGTATTTTTCCTTTCTACGCCCCGGAATCCAGTATATGTGGTGATTCATGTGAAGGTTGTCCGAAGAAATTATTAGAATTAGTCGATTCTGAACTTTGTTATTGGGAAGACCAAGTTAAGCAGGGCAAAGCGCCGACATTTGATGAGTTAAACCGCGTTGGTAAACTGTGTAAAAATGTCAGACGCGGTTTGAAACGTAATGGATTAGTTGATTGAGCCTCTCGCTTGAAGATAAATCTGCTGCTATATAATTAGAGATAGTGGATAACCAGATGGCGGACAATTATATTTTCCATTGTTGTCGCCGCCAGCTGGTATATCCTATTTGTGCAGTTATTGAGAGTAAGCTCTAATTTCACTGACATTGATATATTCATCTGTTTTCTCTAGACGAATGTACCTCGCGTTAGTTGCAGTAAAGTCTGTTTCTGAATCAAAAAACCATCTCTGGCTACCATCTAATATGGTTGACCATATTTCATTTTTATTTTGATCTAATATAGAAAGTGACGCGCCAATAGTTCTGTATTGATAACCATTATGTCTATTCTCTAATACAATAGCCTCTAAATTATGCACTGCTTCTAAGTCAATTTCGAACCATTGTGGACCTTTGTTTTTAGTAATTGCAACCGTATTTATTTGACCATCGACTAAATTACTGGCACGGTTAGCAACACTATATATAGACGAAGCTGTAACTGTTTTATTTAACGCAATATTGATAGGTGCGGCAGGTAAAGGCGGTTGTTCAGGAAGTACGGTTAGTAAGGTGTCTTCTTTATAAGCAGCTAACTCTATAAACGTTAGATACTCGTCAGTATTATCAAGTTTTATGTACCTAACATTATTGCCATTAAAACCACTGATAGTGGCATTAAATACCCATTTATCTTGATTTACTAACGGTGATGATTTCCACACCTCTACTTTATTCTCATCGAGTAATGATAAAGTGACGCCGTTTGCTCTATGGCTGTTATATGCTCGATTATATAGAATAACAGTGCCAATATTATGAGCTGTTTCTAAGTCGACTTCTAGCCACTGGTCGGCGCCCTTATCTGTTGCTGTATGCTGTGCTGTATTACCATCGGTTAAATAGTTACCTGGTCTGTTCACTTCAAATTGAGATGACGCGTTTACTGGCTTATGTAATGCAAGGTTAGTTAAACCAGTAGGTAAAATATAGCTAACTAGCTGGTCTTCATCTTGTATATCTGCACTGAGCAGCACGTTTGTATTATTACTAATATTAGTGTGTGGCAGTAAGTCGACATTAATTTCGTTATTAATTATTGTGGCACTTCTTACTATACCATTGCTATAAATCAGATCGATATTTTCAAGGGTATAGCTAATATCATGTGAGTAAGCTTTAAATTTACCCTCATTATAATACCAATACACTTTCGCATCTTCTAGCGGGATAACATCATCAATTATTTCGTTATTGGCTCTTAAATCAAGTACATACTTTTGTACATAGTCATCCCAACCATAAGCCATCCCACTGCTATGGCTAAAGCCATTGGTGTGTGCACGTTCGTGAGAAAGAAAACGGTATATACCAATCTTGCTTTTATCAGCATTAAATTTAGGTAAAGGCCAGTTAATTGACAGCCAACTATTACTTGCAACCCCAGCAGAAGTTGTTAGCTTAGCCCTGTATTCGACTTGCTCATCGGTAGTAACTACTCTACGCCATTTATCATAAGCTGATTCTGCCGCTTCACCACGAATGTATTTGAAGTAACCAAAATAATCGTGTCTAGTTTGTTTTTTACTGTAAATTTTTCTTAAACCAGTCTGTACTAAGGCATAGCTGTAAACATCTTCATCAGTGACATTATCTGTATATTTAGACACATTAGGTTTATACAAAGGCGCAGGGTCGAGGAAGACCACATCATCGGTTTGGCTTAGTTCATCGAGTATGATATCGAGTGAATGAAACGGTAAAATTGTTTGTGAAATAGAGTTTGGAACACCATTAATAAGTATCGCTAATTGCGCTAAACGTCGTGGTGTTGAGTTATTTATGCGCAAAAATGGACCTGGATGAATAGTTGTGTTGGTCATCACATTTACGGTTATGTCTGAAAATTTAAATCCGTCACGTACAGCAAACGTCTGCCTATTAGATAATATTTGAAAGCTTATTGGATTAATCACTTGGGTGTATATTTCACCTGTCACATTAAGCTTATTAGCTGAGTTCGCGAAGGCATTGAAACTGAGCATTGATAATACCAGTAACAGCGTCCCTATTTTAAATCTGTCCATTATTTAATACCTTTATTTTTATTTTTATTTTTTGATACAAATTAGTGACGATCACCACTGCTAAATAAAAACCTGTAGATAATCGTAATATGCTGGACACGATACCTTTTGTTCCTGTTTAGGGAAGCCTGATATCAGGTATCGAACCGGCGTTGACTATATGGCAAAGTCGTCTAAGGCTCAATATTATTTTAATTGTAATTACATCTAAATAGTGGTATGTAATTCTGCTATTTCTGTCTGCTTGTAATGCAATCAACTGAAAGTTTTATATTTATTGGTTTTTTATATTTATGGTTATTTCGGATTTTTACTCATAGTGTGAAATATAATTTCACTTATAATCTGCTCAACATGTAAGCGGTTGTATGAAATTCATTCGGATATGATATTTGTGGCGATATTTTTAAAGGTGGATAGATGATTCGAGCGAGTGAAGATCAGCTAAACTGCACTGGTTAATTGTATAAATCTTAGATGTTGTTTAGAACGTAACAGGTGGGTTGAAGTGTCTATTGGTAAGCTAAAGTGTGGATTGTAATTACCGGATTATAAATTAGTGAGTGTAATTCTAGCTCAGCGTTCACCAGCGTTATTATTCATTAATGCATAGTTAACGATTTCGACGTCACCTCTTTTGGGGGCAATATCATAATCGTTTGGAGAAGAGAGTTAGATATTTTGTATTAAATGTGGTCACGTCACATTTCAATTTTTATAATGGCAAGCTATCTCACAATTCTGGTTTCAAAATATCGAAGGGCAAGCCTAAACTCACTTTATTGCTAGTTTTACTGCAACCCCACAGGATAAAGGAAACGAGTATGGCATTACTTATGGCAATGGTACTTATTACGTTATTATCTGTTACTTATATCAGTATTTACTTTTTAATCTATGGTTTAGCACCTATAGAAATGAGTATGCGAATAAATAAGCATCGATTGAAACGTTTAATCTTAAGCTGTGCGGCTTATACATTGCTGGTATTAGGATTATTTTACCCTACATTATTTCTGATTTGATCTACGATAGCAAAAAAGCCAACAAACTGAGTCTTTATATCCTCAAATCTGTTGGTTTTGTATTGTTCTTATAGGCGTAAGAACCTAAATGAGCTATTTATTCAGCTGCTAAATAATCCAATACTACTTGGTGATGGTCTTTAGTTTTAAACTTGCTGTACTCACCTTCTAATGGCACTGCTTTTAGCGATGCAGAAGTGAATACGTGTTCAATAATACCTTGCTCATTGATTAAAAAAGACAGACGGTGGATCCCATCATATTCTTTACCCATGAATTTTTTCAGGCCCCAGATGCCAAATTCATCTGCTACTGCATGGTCAGGGTCTGAAAGTAGGCTAAAGTTTAATTCATCACGGTCACTGAATTTAGTTAAGCGAACGACTTCGTCTGGACTGATGCCAATGACTTCTACATTTAACGCCGCTAATGCTGTGATATGATCACGCAGTTTTTGCGCTTGTGTTGTGCAACCCGGTGTCATTGCTTTTGGATAGAAATAAGCTAAGACTTTTTTGCCTGCGAATGAATCAAGAGAAATGCTTTCATTATGTTGGTTGAGCAGAGTAAACGATGGTGCTTTATCACCAGACTTTAAAGTTTGCATGAATATGAGTCCTAACTATGAATAAATCGTATGTGGCTATTGTGCGGTAGTTTTTGCATCTCGACAAGGGGGGATTAGTAATCGACATTAGCGCATTAATAAAACAGTGATAAATATTATTTAAAGAGGTAACAGTGCAAACATTGACGCAATTGTGGGATCTGCTTAATCGTTTGAACCGGTTTAGTTTTAAAGTTAACGCTGACAATGAATCTGTCACTGGCTGGCAGGGTAAAGGGCAGGGCTTAATTAAGCGTCGCGCTAGTGGTGAAACAGAAGTGAGTCAGCCAGAATCGGGAGCTATTGTTGAAACTATCGAACGCGGATATTATTACGTATCAGCCGATCGTAAAGTACCTATGCATAATCAATATTTGTGGCAGTTCAAGGGTGATTATATTCGTTTAACCCATTTACGGTTCGGTTGGGACAAACCGGTATTTTTGTTTGATATTATTGAGAATAGGTATGATGAATTAGTCACGCGCCAGTCACATCAATGTGCGGCAGATAATTACGATGCCTCGTTTGTATTATCCCCAGACAGTCTTGCTATGCAGTGGCGTATTCAGGGGCCTAAGAAGCGTGAAGTCTTAGATTATATTTATTCGGTATAGTTCTTAGGTCTATCGTCAACTACATTATCACCTACTTCGTACAGATTACTTTGACATTGAATACGTTATGAGTAATAGAACTACCTGTCACTTATCATAAATTGAAAAAAATCATAAAACCCCATCATGCTTACACCTCTAAAGTGGTAATTACTCTGTTTGGGGTGTACTTTAATGCTGCCTCATAACTAAATGACAATATATTAATAACAAATTAGTTTGTTTATGTGGTTTTTAATTTTGAATTAACAGCGTTATAAATGGAGTTTGTAATGAAAAAACATTTCTTGCTAATTGCTGGTAGTTTGATGGTTATCGGGTTTGCTCAGGCAGACGGGGTTACATCAAAAAGCCAATTATCTATGGTCAATAATCCACATCCACATCAACATCCACAGTTATCACAGATGCAGGATGTAACCGAACGTCCCCCAATGACATTACCTGAGCTGGCAATATATCCTCGCCTGGATCGGTTTACTATGTTGTCAGATGCAATAACACCAGATGGTAATGAAAGTTGTTCTGTAACTGAATTTACCAGCCGAACAGGCAGGAGTTTGACCGATTACGTGACTGGGGTTTCCAGCGCCTGTATCAATAAGCAGTTTTCTGTAACTGGTGCTGATGCTACCGACATTTTTAATGAAAATAACATGCTCACGATTACAGATTCTTTCCGCTCTGCGAGTCGTCGTTATAAGGGAAATAATCGTGATAACATTCTTAATTTAGCTCTGTTTTTAAGAGCTGGTTATTATATCCAGTTTTATCAACGTGATGCTGTAGGTGAGTACTCTGATGCGATTAAACAGTCGTCTTTGAGCGCATTAGATGAATTTTTCAAAAATAAACATTTTACTGATGTAACAGATGAACATGGTAAAGTGCTTTCTGAAGTATTAACACTGGTGGACAGTTCCGGTCACAATGCCGATTTTATTGATATTGTGAAAGATATATTGGTACGTTTTGATAATAGCTGGAATGATTCACGTAATATGAGTGCGTCGATTAACTCGGTATTTACTATCCTATGGCGCGGCCAATGGACAGATGATTTTGCTGAACACCTTGCAAGAGATAGTAGTATTGTCGATACCCTCAAAGTGTTTATTGATAAACAGGACTATCTTATCGGCACCGATCATGAGTATTTAGTCAATAATGCGACTAAAGAGCTAGGGCGGATGCTTAAGTATGCACCTTCAGTACAAAATAAGGTAAAACCTTACTTACTTGAATTACTCCGTAATAATAGTATGAGTGGTCGCGGAAGCGGTATCTGGTTAGCCGCTGCAGAAATGGTGGATTATTACGGTAATTGTGAAGAATACAATATCTGTGGTTATAAAAAACAATTGGAGCAACAAGTCCTTTCTATAAGTTATACATGTAGTCCGACAATTCAGATCCGTGCTCAGTCTATGAATCAGGATGAGCTAAAGCAGTCATGTGAACAAATGGCGAAGGAAGAGATTTATTTCCACGCAAAACTTAATACGGGTTATCAGCCAGTGACGGATGATCATAATTCGGCACTGGAAGTGGTGATCTTCAATGATTCTGCTAATTATAAACAGTACGCAGGCACTTTTTTTGGTATTGGCACTGATAACGGTGGCATGTATCTAGAAGGCGAACCTTCTACTCCTAATAATCAAGCGCGTTTTATCGCCTATGAAGCGGATTGGATCACAGATCGCTTTGAGGTCTGGAACCTTAAGCACGAGTATGTTCATTATCTTGATGGGCGATACAATATTAAAGGTAACTTTAACGATTCAACAAAAGAATCTACTATCTGGTGGATTGAAGGCCTTGCTGAGTATATATCGCACGGTGATGATAATAGTGATGCAATTGAAGTTGGTAAGAGCAATAATTATCAATTAAATAAATTGTTTATGAATGACTACAATAGTGGTCAGGAAAGAGTTTACCGTGGTGGTTATCTAGCCGTTCGCTATATGTTTGAAAAACATGCAACGGAAGTTAACAATATTCTTAATGAATTACGTCAAGGTAACTTCAGTAACTACGCCAGTTATATGGTATCTATTGGTGACATTTATAATTCAGATTTTAGTTATTGGTTGACGGAAGTTGGCAATGGTAATGGTAATGGTAATAACAGTAATAACAGTAATAACAGTAATAACAGTAATAACGGTAATAATAACATCGGTGTGTGTATTACTCCTGAAGAAGCGAATGGGGTTTTAAGTCTTAATAGTCCTATCTGTGGTCTGTCTGGTACTGATTTAGCTTATTATTACTATTATGTAGAAGAAGCTGGCACCTTGTATTTTTCTACGCAGGGTGGCAGTGGTCATGCTGATCTTTATTTTAGTGACAGCTCATGGGCAACTGATACCAATTATACTTTATCGTCAGTACAGCAAGGGAATAATGAGCTTATTAGTGCGGATGTGTCTGCGGGTTGGGTATACTTGACGGTCAAAGGAGAACCTGATTTTTCTCATATAAAATTGATGGTCAGTAACATTGAACCTCAGCTACCTGTTCATACTTGCATCTCCAATGAGGATGCTGAAGGCAGGCTAACGACAGAGCAAGCAGTGTGTATAACGTCAGACCGCATGGAATACTTTAGTTATTATGTAGATCATGACTCGACGTTGTTCTTTAGTACTGAGGGCGGTGAAGGAGATGTAAATCTTTATTATAGCGGTGCTTCTTGGGCATCAAAAGATAACAATCAACAATCCTCAACCAACAGTGGTAACCGTGAAGAAATTACAGTACATGCCAGTAAAGGCTGGGTATATCTTACTTTAGATGCAGCGGAAGCATACCGCAATGTTAGAGTAAAGGTTTCAACCTATTAGTATAGTCTGAGTTTTATGTTTATGACTCCTCGACGCAATGAAGAGGAGTCTGCACATATTTTAAATATGTTTAGCTGTAAGAATGATAAATCGGAAATAAAAGGCTAGGCAGGTTTAAAAAATAGTTTTTTTGGCGGATAAAATAAACAGGTCTAAATGTCGTGTTGAGACTATGTAACGGCCGATATTTACATTTTAACTTACATAAATGGTTGTTTGTTTTGGTAAATGTCCATTATGTAGATTTAGCTCTTTAAGTTGTATTGCCTACCAGTCTTTCCGAATACATATCTCATTGTTGTAAATAGCAATGCTTATCATTACACTCCTTGTTGTTTGGCATTTTGAGCCTAAATCAGATAATAAGGAACGGTTATGAAAAAGGTAAATTGGAAACGAGTCAACCGTAAAACGCATTATTGGGGAGCTGCAATTATCGCGTTGCCTATATTGGTTGTGCTTATTAGTGGATTATTACTGCAAGTAAAAAAAGAATTCACTTGGGTTCAACCTGCGAGTATGAAAGGTGAGGGTAAAATTCCGCAATTATCTTTTCAACAAATATTAGATATCGCTAGCACAGTACCTGAAGCAGAGATTCATGGTTGGAAAAACGTAAGTCGTATGGATGTTAGGCCTTCTAAAGGAATTGTTAAAGTAAAGGCTAAAAACAAAATTGAAATTCAAATTGATAATATCAGCGGTAAGATCTTGCAAGTTGAATATCGACGTTCAGACCTAATTGAATCGTTACACGATGGTTCATTTTTTCATGAACATGCTAAATTATGGCTATTTTTACCTGCTGCCGTGATTTTACTGATGCTGTGGATTACGGGAATATATATGTTCTTAATGCCTTATATATTAAGACGTCGGAATCGTAAGAAAATTCAATCGAGGGACGAGGAGTTATGCTTGTCTTCATCGATGACTTAATAGGTTGTTCAGGTTAGGATAGCAAGATTAGGCGCGGTTAGTATATTTGTTATTAACCGCGCTTTTCATCTAAGATGTGGTGGTTTTATTTTCAACAATGAATTGATAATCGGCATCTAAACGTTGGCACAAAATTGCAAGTTCAGTTTCTAATTGCACGAGATCGCAGCCATGTGTGGTATTTAAAGTGAAATTAGCTTTTAATACGTCCGAATTTTTATCACTGCTTAATACTTCTGAGCGTAATCCAGCTAAATTAAGATCATTCTTGGTAAAGAATAAGGTGAACTGTTCGATAAGTCCTGTTGAATCAGGGATCGTCACTTCTACTTCAATGGTATGATCATAGTTGATTGGCTCATGACGCTCAGTGCGTTTCATCATAGTGATTAAATCGAGTTCTTGGCTCTTTAATGGCAAGCTTGATTCAAGTTGGATCATGGCGTTCCATTCGCCAGACAGAAGCATGATTAAGGTAAATTCATTACCAAAAATAGCCAATTTGCTATCAACGATATTACAGCCGCAATTACTTACGTGTCCAATCAGTTTATGTACGATACCGGGACTGTTGCTGCCAAGGGCGGTGATAACTAAATTTTGCGTCATTTTCTTCCTGATAAATTAAGGTAAACAAGTAGAGCATGATATACCCAAGCAACTTCAAGATGCAACAATCCGTAAGCTTATCAACCAGCATATTGATGTTGTCATGCATATAGCCAAAATATGCTTGCGGCAATGGACTCCTACTATTACTATGCCACGTGTTTTATAGTTATTTATCACAAGGCCAATATGTTAACAGGTAATATCGTCGCACTTATTACTCCTATGCTCGACAACGGAGACGTCGATCTTTGCTCTTTACAAGGTTTAGTTGAATATCATATCCAGAGTCATACTGCAGCGCTTGCTGTGTTAGGTACCACTGGTGAGTCGTGCACATTTTCCCAAGATGAACACCTTTCTGTCGTGAAACAAGTGCTGGACATGGCGCAAGGTCGTATCGCTATTATTGCCGGTACAGGCTCAAACAGTACCCGTAATGCCATTACGTTAAGCCAAGAATTACACAAACTAGGCGTAACCGCCGGACTTTGTGTCACGCCTTATTATAATAAGCCAACTCAAGAAGGCTTATACCAACATTATAAAGCGATAACTGAAGCCTGTGATTTACCTCAGATTTTGTATAATGTACCGAGTCGTACAGGTTGTGACATTAGCGATGAGATCGTGGTTAGATTAGCGGAACTTAATGCTATTATAGGTATCAAAGATGCTACCGGTGATTTAACGCGTTTGACTCAGCTTAAACCTTTCCTACCAGATGATTTTTTACTATATAGTGGTGATGATGAAACGGGTTGTGAATTTATGTTGCAAGGCGGTAACGGGGTTATTTCTGTTACCAGTAATGTGGCTGCTGGTGCCATGAGCCGTATGTGTGCATTTGCATTAGCGGGACAGCGTACAGAAGCGACTAACATTAATAATAAATTAATGCGCTTACACCAAGATTTATTTGTTGAAGCTAACCCAATCCCGGTAAAATGGGCGTGCAAACAGTTATCTTTGACTACAACGGCTAATTTACGGTTACCATTAATTGAATTAGATCAGCAATATCATGCTCAAGTGAGTGCGGCACTCGCGCTTGCAGTGGATGCATAAATTTTTGAATTAGGGAATATTAATACTATGACTATGTCATCAACAGGTCAACGCTTGACTGCCGCGAAGCGTTATAGCGTTATAGCGTGTGCTATTTTAGTCAGTGCTTGTTCAGGAACAGATACAAGACGTCAAGCAAATCAAGAATTTGAATATTTAAATCAAACAGGCAAACCAGAGTTGGTGATTGCAGAAGGACTTGATGCGCCTTTGTATACACAGCGTTTTGATGTGCCTGAATTAGCTGAGGGGACTGAAGACTATCCCCTGGGTAGGGCTGTTGATGTGCGTTCTCCGGTGCAAATATTAGCGTTGTCACCTTTAGTACGTGTTCAAGAAGGCAGTGAAAATGTCACTGTTTGGTTTAATAGCCGTAGTTCACAAGATGATATTTCTGCGCAGGTCTGGACATTGTTAGCGAACTTTTTAGCCGATAAAAAAGTCGCTATTGCCAAACTCGATGACGTGAATCATACACTAGAAACGGATTGGTTAATTAACTACGATACCTTTGATGAATTTAGAGAAGTATCAGAATACGAATTAAAGCAGCGTTATAAGTTCACGTTATTAGCGGCGACAAGTAAGCGTACTGTTGGTCTGCAAGTAGACTTGATTGACCATGAAGAACGTTTAGAAGGTACTAAGGTTGATAATGAATTAAGCAAAGGCGATAGCCGTCGTTTTGCAGTTCAAATGTTAAACTTACTTAATATTTATTACGAGATTGATCGTATTGAACGTAACAACAAAGAGACTGAACAACAAAAAGCGTCGAATCTTAAAATTAATTTTGTTGATCAGAAACATCCTGTTATTACATTGAATATCCCGTTTGATGATGCTTGGGAATTATTACCTATGGTATTAAACAAAGTCGGGATGACAGTTGAAGATGAAGATAAACTGGCTGCGACGATGCTAGTGAGCTTTGACGAACAAACGGATAATTATTGGGTGGATAATAAGCTCACGCGCGTGACATTAGCGGAAGATGATTACCGTATTCAAGTTGGTGAAATTAATGGCCATACTTCAATTGCCTTCTTTGGTGAAGACAAACAACCTTTGTCAGCAGAAGTGATGAGTCAATTATTCATTAGTTTGAAAGACGCAGCTGATGTATTACGTGCCGAGAAAGCGGCTGAATAATCGGAATGACACACCTTGCGTATTAGTCATTGAATAAAAAAGGGCCTATGTATCATTATATAGGCCCTTTTTATTGCGTGTTATTTGTCTGTGTCTTTCTTGTCGTCATCTGGCATTGGGTTTTTATCGTATTCGTTACGGTATTCATTGTTATATTCTTGCTGCTCGTCGTCATCAGTTAATGCTTTGGCATTTTCACCAGCATCAAGATGTAATTTTTTGTTAAATTGGTGTTCAATTTCCTCTGGTATCTTCATTTTCATGTTTGCGGTGTATTTTAATGCCATGATTGACCCTAGAATAAAACCTAAGGCCACTAGAATAATGAGCCAAACCATAAATCCTCCTATTATGTGAGCGTTATTTAATATTAATTAGGTGCTGAAACGTTATTTATGTACTGGGTATAAATACGTTCTATATTCGTTAAAATCGCCACTTTACCTTGAATGTCCGCATTTCGGATAGTGTCGATGGCGAGTGCTAATGTGTATTCTTTTTGTGCTTCTACTGCGATGGGTAAGTAACTTAAATGCCAAGGCTCGCGTGATACGCCGCCAAGATCTTGTCGATAGGGGCGATAGAAACCACAGTCGGCAATATTTTTATCTAACCAAGTAGAAAACGACGCTAAATAGCCACCTTCGTCATATTCTTGTGGGATCAGTTGTAACTGATAACCCTGAGGTAATGCGCTGTAGTCACACACATCTATTTCAGTCCCCCAATGATGGCGACTTGCACCGGGTAGCATTGACCAGCGTAATATCGCGAATACTTTTTCTTCTTCACTAAGTATAGTTGGATCTAATGGCTGACTGTCATGATCCAGAATGGGTCTAAGGCCATTAAATTTATTATTCCAAATACGCAGTTGTTGTTCAAAAGAGCGAAAACTCGATACTACATCGAGATTGAATCCGGCGTGTTTTGCCCGCGCTTGTAACTGTTGAAATGCAGCTAATACTTGCTGGTGTATAAGATTAGGTTGTGACGGTAGTTCAATCACATGACTTTGTACTTGCCCTGTTAATTCAAGTTCAGTTAGTGGGGGGATGATTGTTGATGGTGTTCTCATTGGCTATACCGTTCGGTCACTGTGGCCGAGGTCACGTTCAGGGGTGATAATGTCACGCACTCGTTGTTTTAATACTTTGGCTTCGGGGAAACCGCCGTCTTGTTTACGTTCCCAAATCAGTTGCTGGTTGCAACGGATCTCAAAGCGACCGCCAGTGTCCGGGTGTAAGCTTATTTTACTTATTTCTTCACCAAAAGTATGCAGGAGTTCTTGTGTAAGCCAGGTAGAGCGCAACATCCAGTTACACTGTCGGCAATAGTAAATATCAATTTCGGCTTTGATCTCTGACACAAGTAAGTTCCTCTTTTATTAATGTTACTTATCCTAGCGCTATTACTTATCTTAACGTCAATAGCTGCTGGTGGATATGATTTTTATACCCAAGTTATTTGATGCTTTGAATATACTTTTCATTCGGTTTGCTGGTTGTGCATCTTGAAGTAGCTTGGGTATATTGCTTATTTAGGGTACACTTCGGCCTCATTTTCAGCATCGGTTTTTTTAATGTATAGCATTTTATTTCAGAATAACGATTTCTTGGTTATCAACAAAGCAGCGGGCATTGGTTTTCATGATGAAGACGGCGTTGATGGTATTTGTTCTATCGTCAGAAAGGATATTGGCAGATTAGTTTTTCCAGTACACCGTCTAGATAAAGTGACATCGGGATTGTTGTTATTGGCTAAATCATCAGAAGCGGCTGCTAAATTAGCGAAGTTATTTGAACTGCATGAAATCCAAAAATACTACTTGGGTATTATTGATAGTAAGCCAAAGAAAAAACAAGGTTTAGTGAAAGGTGATATGGAGCGCTCTCGTCGCAGCATGTGGCGTTTAACAAAAACACTGACTAGTCCAGCTGTTACCCAGTTTTTTACGCAGAGCATCGGTGATGGCAAGCGTTTAGTGGTATTAAAACCACACACAGGTAAAACACATCAGTTACGTGTAGCATTAAACAGCCTAGGTAGCCCTATCTGTGGCGACCCACTATATCAAAGTGCTGATGCTTGGAAGTACGATCGTGCTTACTTACACGCGTATTGCTTGCAGTTTACCCTTGATGGTGAAGATTTTAGTTTTGTCGCTGACGAATTCAGTGGTGAGCAGTTTGAGACAGCTGAGTGTAAAGAAGCATTGGTTGCTTATGCACGGCCTGAGACATTAGCTTGGCCAAAAGTATAATTACTTTTTAAACTGACTAAATAAAAACGGCCAACGTAGTGCTCTTTATTGAGTAATACGTTGGCCGTTTTTGTTAGCAATTAAAAAGCTGTATTCAAATTAGAATAAGTCAGCAATCATCGCTTCTAGTTTGTTTTGGTCAATAGCGAAGTTGCGGATACCTTCAGCTAGTTTTTCAACTGCCATTGGATCTTGGCTATGATCCCAACGGAATGCTGCTTCAGTTAGTTTCGCTTTTGGTGCTACTTGTTCAGCTTCTGAGAATAGAGCTTGCGCTACAGGCTCTGAAGAGTTTTGTAGCTCTTCTAATAGCTGTGGTGCGATTGTTAGACGGTCACAACCAGCAAGTGCTAGGATTTCACCTGTGTTACGGAAACTTGCACCCATAACAACCGTGTTATAACCCGATGCTTTGTAGTAGTTGTAAATAGTGCTTACCGAGATAACACCTGGATCGTTAGCACCTTCATATGTTTCGCCTGTTTTCGCTTTGTGCCAATCCATGATACGGCCAACGAAAGGAGAAATTAGGAATACGCCCGCTTCAGCACATGCTTGCGCTTGCGCGAAAGAGAATAGCAACGTTAAGTTACAGTTGATGCCCATTGCTTCAAGCTGTTCTGCTGCGCGGATACCTTCCCAAGTCGAAGCCAACTTGATTAAGATGTTTTCTTTTTCAATACCTACCGCTTTATATAATTCGATCAGTAGTAACGCTTGTTTTACACTTGCTTCAGTGTCATAAGAAAGACGCGCGTCAACTTCTGTCGAGATACGACCAGGAATTGTCGTTAAAATCTCTTTACCAATTAACACTGCAAGTTTGTCACATGCAAGCGCTACTTGTGTTTCTGGCGTTGCATTTTCTTTAGCATAAGCAATTGCTTGTGCTACTAATGGCTGATAAGCCGGTAATGCAGCTGCTTTTAAGATAAGTGATGGATTTGTCGTCGCATCTTGAGGCTTGTATAATTTAATTGCGTCCACATCGCCTGTATCTGCAACAATAGTGGTTAATTTACTTAGCTGTTCTAACTGGTTACTCATTATTTTACTTCCACAATTATATTATTGATTGGTGTAAGGGCTTACGTCACTATCAGTAATATTGATTATAATGTCAATACTATAAAACTAGACTGCTGCAAACCTGACTGCTTGGGAATCTTAGCTTTAATGAAATAGCGGTAATTTCTGAATTGTATCTTAGCACAGCTTTCATTCGAAAGTATGTAGGCTTTCATCACGTTTTGTGTACAAAATATTACTTGCAATCACATTCTGCTACGGTATGTTATTTGTATATAATAAATAGGATATATGAGCAACGTAATGGAAAAAGATACCTTAAATAATGTGCATATTTGTTCTGAACAAGTATTGATGACGCCTTCCGAATTAAAAGTTAAACTACCTATTTCAAATCATGCCCTTGGGTATATACAGACTGCACGCGAAACGATTGCTAATATTATCGCTGGTAAAGATAAGCGTTTGCTTGTGGTGTGTGGTCCTTGCTCAATCCATGATGATAAAGCCGCATTAGAATATGCTCACAAATTAAAAGTACTGCATGATGAATTAGGCGACCAGCTTTATATCGTTATGCGTGTGTACTTTGAAAAACCGCGTACAACAGTTGGTTGGAAAGGCGCAATTAATGACCCGCATATGGATGGTTCATTTGATGTTGAAACGGGTTTAATCAATGCGCGTAAATTATTAATTACGCTTGCTGAAATGGAAATCCCAACAGCAACAGAGGCGCTTGATCCGATTAGTCCACAGTACCTTGCTGAACTATTCGCTTGGTCTGCGATTGGCGCACGTACAACAGAGTCACAAACTCACCGTGAAATGGCATCTGGTCTGTCTATGCCTGTAGGCTTTAAAAATGGTACAGATGGCAGCTTATCAACAGCAATCAATGCGATGAAGTCAGCGTCACATTCACATCGTTTTATGGGTATTAATCAAGACGGTCAAGTTGCGTTACTCCAAACTCAGGGGAATCCTGATGGTCACGTGATCTTACGTGGTGGCAAGCAACCAAACTATGATTCAGTTGCCGTTTCATTAGCAGAGCAAGACATGATCAAAGCTGGTTTACGTCCAAGCTTGATGGTTGATTGCAGCCACGCTAACTCAAATAAAAACCATGAATTGCAGCCATTAGTGGCGAAAAACGTGATTCACCAAATCCAAGAAGGTAATAAGTCGATTATCGGTGTCATGATTGAAAGTCACTTAAAGGGTGGTAATCAATCGTCAGAACAACCTATTGCGGATATGGCATACGGTGTATCGGTGACTGATGCATGTATCGACTGGGATACTACTGATACATTATTACGTGAAACAGCAATTGAATTAAGTGGCTGTTTAGCTAAAAGAGCATAGTCTGTAAGTTGTACATATCTAAGTAAATAGTACGGCAAGGACGTTATGAGGTGAATGGTCTGTGAAACTGGATCCGTTAGGTAAATTAAGAGATAAAATAGATGATGTTGACCAGCAGTTGGTTGACTTATTAGCACAGCGCTTAGCTTTAGTCGCTGAAGTTGGTGAAATTAAAAGTGAGCATGGCTTACCTATTTATGTACCTGAACGTGAAATCGCGATGTTAGAAAAAAGACGTGAAGAAGCGGAAGAAAAAGGAGTGCCAGGTGATCTAATTGAAGATGTATTACGCCGTGTTATGCGTGAGTCGTATGCATCTGAAAAAGACTCTGGTTTTAAAACTGTAAAACCCGATTTGGGACGTATTGTGGTTATCGGTGGTGCTGGTAAGTTGGGTATGCTGTTTGTGCGTATGTTCCGACTGTCTGGTTATCAGGTTGATATTCTTGAGCAGGGGGATTGGGATAAGGCGGATGCTTTATTTACCAATGCGGGGCTTGTTGTTGTCTCGGTACCCATTAATCTAACAGAAACCATTATCGCGAAATTAGGCCGTTTACCAACAGATTGCGTATTGGCTGATATTACCAGTATCAAGAATAAACCGTTGCAAGCGATGCTTAATGCTCACCAAGGTCCTGTTGTCGGCTTACATCCGATGTTTGGTCCCGATGTTGGTAATTTGGCGAAACAAGTTATTGTGTGTTGTGATGGTCGTGGTAAAGATCAATACCAATGGTTGTTAGATCAAATGCAGATTTGGGGCTCGCGTATTTATGATGTAGATGCCAAGCAACATGATGACGCGATGACTTTGATCCAAGCCTTGCGTCACTTTACAACGTTTGTATATGGCGCGCATTTGGCGGAAGAGAATCCAGACCTACAGCAATTATTGGACCTGAGTTCGCCTATTTATCGTTTAGAATTAGCCATGGTAGGACGTTTGTTTGCACAGGACCCAACGCTATATGCAGACATTATTTTAGCGTCAGATAATAATGTGGCGATGATCCGACGTTATGCAGAACGTTTCATGCAAGCCGCTGAGATGTTAGAGCGTAATGATAAAGAGGGTTTCATCCGTTCGTTCGAAATGGTGTCAGATTGGTTTGGTGATTATTCAACACAATTCTTGCAAGAAAGTCGTAATCTATTGTTACAAGCAAATGATAACCGCCAGTTCTTTGGGTAGATAATGACGCGATTGTTTGATTAATCCTTTAAAGAAAAATAAAAAGAGCATCTCGAAGATGCTCTTTTTTTATGTGTTGTTTAATGTGTTTAAACTACAATCGTAGGCTTATAAAATTATAGTTGATCTTCAGGTACATCAGTTGCAGCCACGTCTTCACTTGGGTAACAACCTAATACTTTTAGTTGGTTGGTAATACGCGTGAGTTGTTTAATCACATTTTGCATTTTGTCTGATTGTAAATTAGCAGCGACATCAATATAGAACATTTCTTCCCAAGGGTTACCTTGAATAGGGCGAGATTCTAATTTTGTCATATTGACGCCTTGTTCACGTAATACTAATAATGCTTCAACTAAGCAACCCGCTTGTTGCCCTGTTGACATTGTGAAGGTGGTTTTTGCTGGTATTTGTACAGCCACATCAACCGGTTTACGAGCCACAACAATAAAGCGGCTGTAGTTTTCAGTTTGATTTGCCAAACCGGTACGAATTGGCTTCAGACCGTATAGCTCACCGCCAGTAATACTACCAATTGCCGCGACTTTATCACTGTCTAACTCTTTTACTTTAGCCATTGCTGCTGATGAACTATCCACAAACTCAATTTTAATGTGTGGATGTGCACTTAAGAACAATGAACATTGTGCAAACGGCTGTGGGTGCGCATAGATAGTTTCAATTTTTGATAAATCAGTGTCACAGGTGGTGATTAAACTGTGCTCAATAGGCTGTGTTAACTCACCCACAATCGATAAACTGGTGTGTTGTAATAGGTCGTAAACATCATTGATGCTACCAGATGAGGTATTCTCAATTGGTAGCATACCGTAGTCAGCTTGGCCTTTTTCTACAGCTGTGATGATTTGTTGGAATGTCGGAAAACCTAATTCAACTAAACGGTCGTCTTGACGTGCAAAGTATTTTTTACAAGCAAGATTCGAGTAAGAGCCTTTATCACCTAAGAAAGCAACACGAGCGACTGAAATTGCAGCATTCGGGTTTTTGATTTGTTGTAAAAAGGCTTGTTGTAATAGCACTGAGTCTTCAAGAACCGTGTGGTAAATGTTCATAATGTAATTGCTATCTAGGCCAAGTGTACGACCTTGATTAATTAAACGCACTAGTAGTTGCTGTTCACGATCTTGATCGCGTACTGGTTTACTCGTCGATTGCTTGCTCTTTGCCACTTCGATGGCTAATTCTCTGCGTTCGGATAATAATTTTAATAAATTATTATCCAGCGTGGTAATGCGAGTTCTAATATCGTTGAGGTCTGCCATGAAATAGGATCCTTGTGCGTACTCTATAAGGTTATGTGGGTATATATGCCTAATGGTGCACATTTATTTATAATTGATTGTTTAATTTATTTATCTAGCGAGGCAAAGTCAAGGTGTCTGGGACAAACTGCAGAAATAAAAAAGCGCAGTCCTATGCTGCGCTTATTCGTTGTTCCTCTAATAAATAGAGAATCAGGAGATTTTAGTCTTTTTGTTAATACTCTGCGAGCTCTAACTCTTCGTCAGAAATCTTTTCTACGGGGAGTTCTTCACCGCTTATTACACCTGCGCGACACTGTTCTTTACCGCTTTTATGCGCTGAGTGTTTTTCGCTATATTTATTTAATTGACGCTCTAGCTTTTGGCCTAAAATCGTAATTGCAGCGTAAAGATCTTCTCCTTCAGAAACTGCGAGTAATTGGCCTTGAGGAAGGTGAATGCTAGCCTCAATTTTTTTAACGTTATTTTTGTCTTTCGTTATTGTTACGTGCGGATTAATCATTGGAATATTGAAGCGCTCTAACTTCGCATATTTCATCGCAAGTTTTTCGTGCATAGGAGCCGTAACTTTAATTTCTTTACTGGTTATTTCAAATGTCATAGACATCTCCTTGTGTAATACCCTTAGTTGGTTCAACTTCAGAATACGACTTTTAGGTTTAAATAAAGTGATCTGGATCACATTTAATAATTTAGTTTTTGAAAGCGATTAAAAGTGTGACGCATTAAACATTTATAAGCATTTATGTTAAATTCGTTGTCTTCTATGTCATGCTTAGGCATTATGCTTAGTTATGTTGACAATAAAATTAAATAATTGCTGATACCTATAATATGATTAATAAATGTAATATGACGACTTTACGTGATGAGCTTGTTGCAGATGCTACACATCTTGACCACGTGCTATTACAGTTAAGTGTCATAGACTGGAGTGGTCACGATGAATTTATTTTATTTGTCGATAACCTTGTCAATCAAACTAAAAAAACCTTAGATATTACCGATATAAAGATCCATTTATTTACGGAAGATTTTTCTGGCGTGATGCCATTATTACCATGGCATATATCAATACTCGATCTTGATATAGAGTTTAGTATCGCAGATGTTACACAGCTTAATTCCGGCTTTAATGCCATTCAACCTGTTGATATCAATGGTAAATCAAGTGTTGTAAATCTGATATCTCCCTTGTTTAAAGGCGATAAATTAATTGGTGCGATTAATTTCTATGGTATGCAAGCATGCGATAGTACGTCGATGTTCATCTCCTCTTTTTGTCAATCTATTGCAACCTTAGTCCAACGTAATTTACGGTTAATGGATAACGAATTACGGTGTGCATTATCGGTAGAGACGGCGAGTAAATCGCAACAACAATTCCACAGTTTGGCTTTTTTTGATGCGTTAACAGGGTTAGCCAATCGTCGCCTACTTAATCAAAAAATTGAAATGCATTATAAAGCAGCTGTCAATAATCAGGTCATTGGTGCGTTATTATTCATTGATCTTGATAATTTTAAAGCCATTAATGATTCACTAGGTCATGCCGTAGGTGATGGAATATTAGTCGAAGTTGCTCAGCGATTAAGAGAAATACAAGGTGATCAAGATTTAATTTCTCGCTTAGGAGGAGATGAATTTGTCATTTTGTTACCTGATTTATCTGAAAATCCAATGCATGCGGAGCAACATGCCAATTTATTCGCAGAACAATTAATCGAGCGTATTTCCCAGCCTTATTTATATAAGGGGCAAGCTTTGCATATCGGTGCCAGTATCGGTGTGACGTTATTTCCAAGTAAAGACCAAGAAACGGCTGATTTGTTAAAACAAGCGGATACGGCAATGTATCAAGCCAAATCAAATGGTCGCAAAAAAGTCTCTTTCTTTGATGTTAAAATGCAGCGTAAAGCAGATAAGCGTCTGCATATTTATAATTGCCTGAAAAGTGCGATTGCTAAGAATGAATTATTTTTGCATTACCAACCGCAACATATGGTGCAAAGTGGCGAGATTATTGGTGTTGAAGCGTTAGTGCGTTGGCATTTAGACGGTAAACAGCAAATCTCTCCAGCTGAATTTATTCCGATTGCCGAAGAAACCGATCTTATTATTGAAATCGGTATATGGGTATTACAGGCTGCATGTCGTCAATTTGTTGAATGGCAGTCGCAGGGCGTTAATGTACCGCAATTATCCGTCAATGTGAGTACCCGACAATTTCATGATCATAACTTTGTTGATTCGGTATTGATGGTATTGGATGAGACTGGTATGGATCCGATGCAACTTAATTTAGAGATCACCGAATCTGTGGTTATTGAGCATGCAGAAGACGCTATCCGTAAAATAACTGACTTAAAAAACATCGGAGTGAGCTTTGCTGTGGATGATTTTGGTGTGGGTTATTCGTCGTTAAGTTACTTAAAACGCTTGCCAGCGAATGAGCTAAAAATTGATCGCTCATTTATTCAAGGGATACCTTATAACGTGTCCGACATGGCTATTGTGGAAGCCGTATTGGCGATGGCAAAACACATGGGCTTTAATGTGACCGCTGAAGGGGTTGAAAGTCGCCAGCAGCTTGAATTTTTACAACGCCAGCAATGCAGTTTTTACCAAGGTTTTTATGCAAGTAAGCCACTCACCGGTGAAAACCTTGCGCTTTATGTTCGACGTCAGCAAGGATAGCTCGGTGTCGTTTACAACGTGTAGGTTATAACCCTAATGGAATAAATATGGATATAAGGTGAACATTTTTGTCTCTTAAGCATCTATATCCTTGTTAATTACAGTTAAATGCTATTATTTTAGTAAGTAAATTGAATGAGTACTTTTATCGGGCAAAGGGACCTCGCCATGAATCAATCGCTTAGTGTTGTATTACTATTTCTTACGTCTTTACTCTCTAGCCAAGCCGCTATCGCGAACACCGCTGTTATGACCGCTTCTCTACGTTCTGCAATTGCAATGCATGGCGAGCCTGCTTATGGTAAAAATTTTACCCATTTCGATTATGTTAACTTAACGGCGCCGCGCGAAGGCACGCTACGACGTGCTGCTATGGGCAGTTTTGATAACTTTAATGGTTATATCGTTAAAGGCGTCTCAGGGAGTGGTACCGGATATTTATTTGATACCTTGATGCAGCAAAGCAGCGATGAAGCATTTACTTTATATAGTCTGGTGGCTGAATACATCGAAGTGCCAGAAGATCGCAGTTGGGTTCGTTTTCATTTAAATCCCAAGGCTCGGTTTTCTGATGGTTCTGAGTTAACCGCAGCAGATGTGAAGTTTACCTTTGATGTATTGATAGAGAAAGGTGTACCGCAATTACGCGCGCAATACAAAGACGTCACCAGTGTTGAAATCGAAAGTAAATACGTTATTAAATTTAATTTAAAAGACAACAAGAATAAAGAGTTGGCTTTAATATTAGCGCAGTTACCGGTATTTTCTGAGAAAGACTGGCAAGGTAAAGATTTTGCGAAAGCGACATTTAATGTACCGCTCGGTTCTGGGCCTTATACGATGAAGGCATTTGATGCGGGTCGTAGTATTGAATATCTACGTAATGATAATTATTGGGCGAAAGACTTACCCGTAAATCGTGGCCGCTATAATTTTAAACATATTATTTTTGATTATTACAAAGATGGCAGCATTGCTTTTGAAGCATTTAAAGCCGGAGATGTTGATTTTAGAGCTGAGAATATCTCTAAACAGTGGGCTACGGGTTATCAAGGTAAGCAATTTACTTCTGGTAACATTATCAAGGAAGAGATCCAACATCATAATCCACAAGGTATGCAGGCATTTTGGTTTAATTTACGTAAAGACAAATTTAAAGATCCTAATGTACGTAAAGCATTAGGCTTAATGTTTGATTTTGAATGGACGAATAGAACGTTATTTTACGGTGCGTATAAGCGCTCGGACAGTTTCTTTAGTAATTCAGAACTCGCGGCAAGGGGGATCCCTGAAGGGGACGAGTTGGCCCTGCTGACGCCTTTTAAAGCACAATTACCTGCAGAGTTATTTACCCAAGTGTATACATTGGATAAAACCAAAGGCGATGGTCGTGTACGCAAGCAACAGCGTCAAGCGATTCGCTTGTTAAAGCAAGCTGGCTGGACGTTGAAATCAGGTAAAATGGTGGATGCTAGCGGTAAACAATTAAGTTTGGAGTTTTTGGTTTATAGCCCATCATTTGAACGTATTATTCAGCCATTTCGTAAAAATTTACAACGTATCGGTGTCGCCTCTGAGATTCGTATTGTTGATGTGTCGCAGTATCTGAACAGATTGAATAATTTTAATTTTGATGTCTATACCTTGATACAAGCACAAAGCCTCTCACCAGGTAACGAACAATTAAGTATGTGGGGCAGTGAATTTGCCAATATGCCGGGTACGCTTAACCGTATAGGCTTACAAGATCCGGTTGTCGATGCATTAGTGGCTAAGGTGATAAATGCCACAGACCGTGACAGCTTGATTACGGCGACGAAAGCACTTGATCGGGTTTTACTGTGGAAAAACTTGGTGATCCCACAATGGCATATTAGCAGTTACCGCGTGGCATATTGGCAGCAAATACAGCGTCCGACACAGTTACCTAAGTATGGTTTAGCCATTGATAGCTGGTGGCAAAAAGACAGCGTTAGCAGTAAAGGAAATTAGGTAAATGTGGAGTTATATACTGCGTCGTTGTTTGTTAATGATCCCGACACTGTTGGGTATTATCACTCTTAATTTTATTATCATCCAAGCAGCGCCGGGCGGGCCTGTTGAGCAGTCTTTAGCTAAATTACAAGGGATTGAATCCTCAGCAACCAGTCGCGTTGATGGTAATAGTCAGGGTGAAGTGAAAGTTAATTTAAATCATGACAGTGGTAACCAGTATCGTGGCGCACAAGGTATTGATCCTGAATATATAAAAGAGTTAGAACGACTATATGGGTTTGATAAGCCTTTGTATGAACGCTATTGGTTGATGCTTAAAAGTTATTTACGATTTGATTTTGGCGATAGTTTTTTTCGCGACAGCTCTGTTATTGATCTGGTATTGGATAAGTTACCTGTGTCGATTTCGTTAGGCTTGTGGACCACGATCTTGGTGTATCTTATTTCGATACCTTTGGGGATAAAGAAAGCCATCTCACACGGATCATCATTTGATGTGTGGAGTTCGAGTGCTGTGGTGATTGGTTTCGCGATACCTAACTTTTTGTTTGCGTTATTACTGATTGTGGTATTTGCGGGCGGCAGCTATTTTGATTGGTTCCCCTTACGGGGACTCACTTCTGCTAACTTCGATGAATTAACGACCTTCGAGCAAATTAAAGATTATTTCTGGCATTTAACCTTACCTATTGTGGCCTCAGTGATCAGCAGTTTTGCTACCTTAACCTTGCTGACCAAAAATACATTTTTAGACGAAATTAATAAGCAATATGTGGTCACGGCGAGAGCCAAAGGATTGACCGAAAATAAGGTGTTATACGGACATGTATTTCGCAATGCGATGTTATTAGTTATAGCTGGATTACCGGCAGCGCTGATCAGTATTTTTTTTACAGGCTCTTTGATGATTGAAATTATTTTCTCGTTAGATGGACTTGGGTTATTGGGTTTTGAGTCGGTGATTAATCGTGATTATCCGGTGGTGTTTGGTACCTTGTATATTTTTACGCTAATGGGACTGATTATTAAGTTAATCAGTGATGTTACTTATATGCTGATTGACCCACGTATTAATTTTGAGGCGCAATCATAATGGGCTGGATCGCAACGTGGCATCGCATTAAACAAAATCCGATGAATCTAAATCGTTGGCAAACTTTTAAGCATAATAAACGCGGCTATTGGTCGTTATGGTTGTTCACTGGGTTATTTTTATTGAGCTTATGTGCCGATATTATTGCGAATGATAAGCCGTTATTAATACGCTATAACGAAAGTTATTACTTACCTATTTTATATGATTATAGCGAGTTAGAATTTGGTGGTGAACTCGATATCCCCGCAGATTATCGTGATGAATATATTCAAGAGATTATTTTAGAACAAGGGGAAATGTGGTGGCCTTTGATCCCGTTTAGCTATGATACGTTTAATTATAATTTAACGGTACCAGCACCATCTGCGCCGGACAGTCAAAATTTATTAGGCACCGATGATCAAAGCCGCGATGTATTAGCGCGCCTTATTTATGGCTTCCGTATATCAGTGTTGTTTGCGATTACTCTGACCATATTTAGCACTATTATAGGTGTAGCCGTGGGCGCGACACAAGGGTACTTTGGTGGTCGTATCGATCTTTATGGCCAGCGTTTTATCGAGATCTGGTCAGGCTTGCCTATGCTGTTCTTGTTAATTATTTTAGCCAGTTTAGTGCAACCTAATTTTTGGTGGTTGTTGGGTATTATGCTGTTATTTAGCTGGATGGCATTGGTGGATGTAGTTCGTGCCGAATTCTTACGTGGTCGTCATCTCGAATATGTTATTGCAGCTAAAGCGCTGGGGCAATCTCATCGTGCGATTATGTTTAAACATATTCTGCCTAATGCCATGGTGGCCACGATGACTTTTATGCCGTTTATCTTCACAGGTGCATTAACCACATTAACCTCGTTAGATTTTCTTGGTTTTGGTTTAGAAGTAGGGTCTCCTTCGTTAGGAGAGTTAATTAAGCAAGGTAAAAATAATTTACAAGCACCTTGGTTGGGGATCACTGCATTTGTGTCTATGTCGGTAATTTTGGTGTTATTAGTCTTTATTGGAGAGGCGGCGCGTGATGCGTTTGATCCTCGTAAGGGGGCGTGATGAATAACGCTGAAGCGAAACCGCTGGTACTTGAAGTCAACGATTTATCGATTAGTTTTGGTCAACAACAAGTCGTTGAGCACGTCTCGTTTAATATTGAGAAAGGTAAAACATTTGCGCTGGTGGGTGAAAGTGGTTCAGGTAAATCTGTGACTGCATTATCTATTCTGCAGTTATTACCGTTTCCTGCGGTGAGCTATCCCGCGGGCAGTATTAAGTTGATGGGTAAAGAAGTCATAGGTAAAGACCGGGCTGTGATGCAATCGCTACGTGGTAATATGGCCAGTATGATCTTCCAGGAACCGATGACTTCGCTTAATCCTCTGCATACCATTGAAAAACAGATATCAGAAATACTCTTCTTGCATCAAGGATTCAATAAAAAAGCTGCGCAGTTACGTTGTCTTGAATTGCTTGATTTAGTCGCGATACCTGAACCCAAAAAACGATTAGGCTCTTATCCCCATGAATTATCAGGTGGCCAACGTCAACGTGTGATGATTGCCATGGCGTTAGCCAATGAACCGGATTTACTGATTGCAGATGAGCCAACAACCGCACTCGATGTTACTGTGCAATTACAAATTTTGGAATTGTTAAAATCATTACAAGCTAAATTGGGAATGGCGATATTAATGATCACCCATGATCTGAATATCGTTAAACATTTGGCCGATGATGTGGCGGTGATGAAACAGGGGAGAATTGTGGAGATGGGGGCTGTTGAACGTATTTTTTCAGCCCCTCAGCACACTTATACCAAAACTTTGTTGGATGCTGAACCACAGCGTGACATGCCTACGTTAATATCTACAAAACCGTTATTACAGATAAAATATTTTAAAGTTTGGTTTCCATTGAAAAAAGGGCTTTGGCAGCGAACTTATGATCATGTTAAAGCCGTTGACGGTGTGTCGTTGCAGCTAAATGAAGGCGAAACGCTTGGTATTGTGGGGGAGAGTGGCTCGGGGAAAAGCACCTTGGTACGTGGTCTATTGAGGTTGATTAAGAGTGAAGGCGATATTTATTTTAATGGGACTAATCTGCAAGGATTAAACCTGACTGCTATGCGTGATTATCGTCAGTCATTACAAATTGTCTTTCAAGATCCGTTTGGCAGTTTAAGCCCACGCATGTCGGTACGTCAGATTATCAGTGAGGGTTTAGAGGTGCAGGGCAAACACAGTGATGCTGAAATCGAAATAGCGGTTAAACAAGCCTTGATTGATGTTGCGCTACCTTTGGACGCCTTAGCACGTTACCCGCATCAATTTTCGGGTGGACAACGTCAACGTATTGCAATCGCACGCGCCTTAGTTCTTAAGCCAAAAATATTAATTTTAGATGAGCCTACATCTGCATTAGATCGGACTGTGCAAAAACAGATCTTAGATTTATTGTGTCAATTACAGCGACAGCATCAATTAAGTTATATATTTATCACCCATGACTTAAGTGTGGTACGGGCTGTAAGTCATCGTATATTAGTATTGAAAGCGGGGAAGATTGTTGAAGAAGGTGAAACGGAATCGATTTTCAATCAACCGCAGCAAGCTTATACGCAAGCATTGTTATCAGCAGCGATGTGTTTTAACTAAACGGTTTACGATAGCGATAAAGATGATCGCTATTGGTATTATTCTACAAACACAAAAAAGCTCACTACTAGTAGTGAGCTTTTTTGTTATTCGAATGCTATTTTTCTAAAGCGCTAACCCTAAGTTAGAGTGAGATAACCAAGCACGCCGGCATTGAAAAGCCAAATACGATGAATCACACCGGTTTGACCAATAAAGTGGTCGGCTGTTTCGGTTTCTAATTTTAATATAGCGTATTAATCTCAACATGCAACTATTGATAATGCATTTTTAGTTGTTTATTTTTAATGATTGTTAATATAGTGACCTTGATCGTTACGATTAGTTTAAATTTAGGTTCAATTAAATCAATTAACAAGGTGACAAGTTGAGAGTTGAAATGGATTTTTTCTCTAATTTGAACATGGTTGGAATAACTGCAAGATAAGGGAAAACGATTTTTTAGATCACTTATCGACCCGATGATGGTGAAATTAAAGGGAGACGTGCAATAATTTTTAAACCCGTCGCGTGAGTAATTTGACTTTCATGCCATAAGGTATCTTGTGTTGCTGACAGGGTTAAGCTAATTGCTACCCCTTGTATTATCCCGAGCAATAATCCCAGTAATATATAAGTGAGTAGAGATAAATTTATCGTTTTTTCGGGAATGAAAGGGGGGGTAATTATTTTAACTGTATTCGTTGACTCGAACTCGCTGAGATCATAACTAATTGATACCATTTCATAGCGTGTGAGTAGATTCTGATAAAGCGTGTTTGTTGTCGTGAAATGACGTTGTAATTGTAGTAACTCTTGCTCAACCATCGAATATTTATTTTGATTTTTTTGGAAATACTCATGCTGCTTTTTTAATGTATTCAATTCTAATTGTATTTTTATGATTGCGTTTCTATAGTGCTCATAATCATCGAGTTCATTCAGCAATAACGGTGTTACTTGGGTTGTTAAGGCTTGACGTGTAAGTCGTGTAATACGGTTTAACAGTAAGTTCAACGCTTGCTGGTTTTGTATTTTTGATTGTAACTCTTGTCTTTGCTCTTGTAAGCGAGATATTTGTAGGCTTGTTGACTTAACTTGCGAGTGTTGTTCTGTGTAATACCCTAACTGGTGGATTTTTAATGTTTCGAGCTGCCTAATTTTATTATCAATAAACTGAGCTGCAGGGTTTGTTAGAATTAATTTCTTTGTTAATAGCGTTAATTTAGATTGCAGCAAGGCTAATGCTTGCTCTTTATCTTTTATACGGTTTGTGATGTTAATCTGTGTCGATTCTCTGGCTTCATATAACTCAGGAATGATGCCTGCATGTTTAAATTTATAGCCAAAAAGGGCTTTTTCAGCTTGTAATAATACAACATGTTGTTGCTCTAGTTGCTCAGCAAGAAAAATTTTACTGTTTAATGCGACATCTTGGTTGGGCTTAGTTAATCGTAAAATAAATTGATTACTGACCGCATCGAGTATTATGCTTAATTGTTTCGGATCTGGCCATACCATTTCAATGGTAACTAAGTCTGTCCCCGTGAGCGATAGTGTTAATGAAGATTTTATTTGCTCAACTATGTTTTGTCGTTGCTCCTTTGAATGACTTGATTGAATTAACCCAACTTGTTTTGCAACCTCTAATAATACGGGGTTACGTTTAGCGAGAATATTAATGGTTTTAAAGCGAGACTGAATATTAAGGGGCAAAGATAATTCGGCTAAGAATGGATTTAGTAGGTTGCGTTCTTGCAGTAGAATCGTGGTATGAGAGTGATAGCTTTCTGGAATACTGCGGCCAACTTGATAGCCAATCAGCGGCATCGTTAATACGGGAATCAGCAAATAAATACGTTTACGCCAGAGAATATCATAGCAACGATATAACCAGGCCCACGCATTCATCAGTTACTGTTGCTTGTGATTAGGCGATATGGTGCGATTAATAATGTTGTAAACAGTGCCATAAGTGATTGCCATCAATAAAACTAAAATAGTAACAATACCAAAGTAGGTATTGTTAACTGTAGTTAGCTGTTTGAATTATGGCAATATTTGTACTTGTTATCTGAACATAAAATAAATCACATTGATTTGGTGTGTTTTTTCGCTTTAAGGGCTATATCACAGAGTGTTTTTATTCCTGTTAGTACGCGAGGAGAAAAACGGTGAGATACGTCAGGGTTAATTTTAAATATATTACCATTTTTAACCGCAGGGATACTTTGCCAAGTTTGCCACTGCTGTAATTCACTGTCGTTGACTGTACCTGCGATGATTACTGCTGGTTGCTTCACGAGTACTTGCTCAACGTTAATCACTGGGTAGGGAACGGGACTGTCACTGAATACATTATTAAATCCACATAGGGCGAATTGTTCTTGTAACCAAGGATCTCTGGCGACGGTCATTAATGGCGTTGCCCACACTTGATAAAACAGATTTTGTTTGGGATTGTTTTTATAATTTTCACGTAGCCGCGCTAAGGCTTTACGGTATTTATCACTGGCTGGATTAGCAATCGCTTGTGTACCAAAGATTTCGCCAAGTTTTTGTATTTGTATTGCGACATCGGCTAATCCACCTGTCTTTGACGCATAAACAGGGATACCAAATTTTTTGAGCTGGTTGATATCGGCCGTCGAATTACCTTGTTGCCAGTAAATAATCAGATCGGGATCAAGCGCGAGTATCGTTTCGATATTTATTTGTTGTGAACTGGCGACAATCGGTAATGTTTTTGCTTGTTCAGGATAATCTGAGTAAGCACTGACTCCGATTAGTCGTTCACCAGCACCAGCAGCAAAAATCAGTTCTGTGATATGCGGTGAGAGCGATACGATACGCTGTGGGTACTTTTCTTGTACTGGTAAAGGTAATGCTTGAACCGGTAATGCAAATGTGAAAAGTGGGATGATAACGAATGTAAGGAAGCGTGCATAAAAAAACATAAGTACTCATGATGTTGAAAAGTGAATATTGTCAGTCTATCTAATCGAAATAAGCAGGGAGATGGCGGTAATAAAAGATAACCAGACTAATAAGGCCAACGTCAGTTTTTGTTGTGCTCGATTGATATCATCGCGTTGTGCAGGCTGAGCATGGCCAAGTTGACTAAAGCGGTGCATCGACCCTTGGTATTTTCGTGGTCCGCCTAATTGAATGGCGAGACTATAGGCAAAACTTGATAATAAAAAACCGCTGCTAAAGTGATGCCATTTCTTTGCCTGTTTGTTTAAATTTGCTAACGGACTTGTCGCGCGTTGTAAGCTGCGTAATGTGCATCCGAGTATGATATGGGTGGGGGCGGTTAATAAGAGCTGTAAAGATGCTGCAGGGCGACCAAAATGACGATTAACGGTTAGTTTACTATTCCAGTTATATGCCATTAGCTGAATTACACGATAAATAATCGCGGCCCAAATACCAACACTGACATACCAAAATATAACGGCAAACCACTGATAGCTATTACGTAGACATAGATTTTCAATACTCGCTTTATGTAAACCGAGTAAGGATAACTGGTCTAAATCGCGTAATGTCCGAGGTTGTATTTGGCTTATGATAGTTTGCTTTTCGAGGTTACCTAAATTAACTTCAGGTAAGTTTATTTTTTCCCATTGCAATAAACACAGTAATAATACGAATTCAAATAAGATGGGCTCAATCATAATAAATTGAATGACGGCGGCGATAATTAAGATAAACCCAAGCATGATGATGAGCGCAAGGTTACCTGCAATATATTGTTGCTGGTGGCTGCGTTGTGCATTATTTACTTTACCCGCAACGGCGCTAAAGAATAGGTTTAAAAGTTGCGTAGGGTGAAAGTGAGGTGGGCAGAGCGGTAAGCGTGCGATGACGACTGCAGTCAGCAATATAAATACTGACTGCATGCTGGTCCAATCCATGGCCAAATTCATGTTATTTTAACTCGTTTAACATGTTTACTACCATTGCTGATGAGTTCTTCGCGGCAACAACCAGGTATTCTTCAAATGATGTTGGTGATTCTTTACCCGCGATATCTGATAATGAACGAATCACAACAAAAGGTACGTCAAACTGGTGACATGTTTGTGCAATTGCTGCTGCTTCCATTTCTACTGCCGCCATTGTAGGGAAGTTATTACGTGCCTCTTCTACTTTTTTCGGATCAGCCATGAAGCTATCGCCAGTACAAATTAAACCTTCGATAGTTTTAATTTCACTGTCTACTGAAATCGCTTTTTTAGCGGCTTCAACAAGACGAGGATCTGGGATATAGGCAGCAGGTTTTTGTGCACATTGACCCATTTCGTAGCCAAAAACAGTTAAGTCAACATCGTGGTGACGAACTTCACTTGAAATCACAACATCGCCAACTTTAAGCGCTTTATCGTAACCGCCAGCTGAACCAGTATTGATGATGTAATCAGGTTTGTAATGCTCAAGTAGTAGTGTCGTCGCTACGGCTGCAGCAACTTTACCAATACCTGATTTACTTAAAATTACATCATGACCTGCAAGTGACCCGCTGTAGTATTCACAGCCAGCTTGAGTAAATGTTGTTACGTTCTCTAGTTGCTCGCGCAGGATCTCAACTTCCTGTTCCATTGCACCAATAATACCAATTTTCATCGTTGTCTCTAATCTATCTCAAAAAATGTCATGCTAGCACAGTTTCGTTGTTGTATGAATTGGTCGTCAAGGTATTAATTAAAAGAAACACCTAAGCCAAACGCAAGTCGAAAGTCATTTTTTTCTAATGGAGAACTATCAATATCGGGTAGGGGATTATTGATACGGTCCCAGAAAAATGTAATTTCGAAATCCAGTATATCTGTGAGCTCAATATCAAAGTTTAATTTCGTATATTGTAGGTATCCACCAAGATCAGATTCTGTAGCCGTCAATTTATAACTTAATTCAAAATCAATCTTGTCATGTATTTCACGTTCATAATCGAGACTGAAGGATACAGCGAGACTGGAATCACTTTTATTGAGTTCTGCGTCAGTATATTCATATTTCGTATATAAATAAGAGGGACCTAAGTGCATTTCCAACTCTTGGTCACCGTCGTCAATAAATTGATAACCAATACCCATACCGAGATTGATCCGATTGTTTACATTTTGTAGCGGATCGCGATATAAGTTTAAATCAATTGGTCGGAAAAACAGATCTTTATCACTATAAACATCGTAGGTCATGACGAAACGATGGTTCTCATCGGTTTGCACGTTATTAGTCTCGCCAATAATTGCGGTATATGAGGTTTTAATTCGTGATGTTGTGGTGTGACGAGAAAGTTCAGCATTGGTATTATATTCGAGTTTATTGGTATTACCCGAGCTTAGGTTTGCTCCAAAGGTTACCTTGCCTTTCCAGATATTGGTACCCGTTTCGGGGCCGGCGATCAGGGTCATAAGATCTTTTTGATTAACTTTATGCTGGCGGTTGTTACTGACCGTCATTATACCATTTTCAAGTGCAATCGTACCTGTGATAACCTTCCCATTAACGGTTAGAATGGTAAATAATTGGCGGCTATTAATACGGCTAATGTCTTTCCATTTAATTTTTAAATCACCGAGGTCATCGCTATCAAAAGCCAGTTTTTCATCATAGAGATCTTCGATCTTTCCAATTAAAAATTCTCCCGATTTTAACCAGACCCAGTCTTCATCTATACCTAAGCTATCCGCGAGGATGATTTCTTGACTGTTTTCTGTGGTGGTAACTGCATCTGTATTTATGGCGATATTGGTATCAGTGCTTGTAGGCTCGGTAGCTGGGGTCGGTAATTCGGTTTTAATATAATCGCCTAAGATTATCTCTTGCGCAGCAAAACTTGGTACGCTAATTAGCATACTTAAAAAAGAGAAAGTGATTCTGAGTGTAATCCACTTTAGTTTCGTTGTTGTGAGGGGGTTAAGCGAATTCATTATTACCAAGTATTAAGCCATTGATGCCTTTAAATTGACGGATATAATACAAAAAATCAGTTGATAATTAAATATATTATCGTTTTTTTTAGCTTAAAATAAAGAATAAAAAAACGCTAGCATTATTAATGCTAGCGTTTTTAATTAGATGTGTAATTTTAACGATGAGCGGCTTAAACGTCTAAACCTTTTAATCTTTAGACCTCTAGGTAGTCGAGTATTGCCTCGGCTGCACGTCGGCCTTCATCAATTGCGGTTACCACAAGGTCAGAGCCTCGAACAGCATCACCGCCAGCAAAGATTTTAGGATTTGCTGTTTGGAATGGGAAGTCACTTTCTGCTGGTGCAATAATGCCGTTCCAGCTATTCGTTGTAACACCTTCATCCAATAACCATTGTGCCGGGTCTGGCTGGAAACCAAATGCTTGAATAACCGCATCGGCTTTCAGTACGTGCTCAGAACCAATCACTTGTTCGGCACGACGACGACCTTTCTCATCTGGATTACCTAAGCGAGTTTTCACCATTTTAACGCCTATGGCTTTATCACCTGCCACTTCAATATCAAGTGGTTGTAAATTCCATAAGAATTTAACACCTTCTTCTTTGGCATTTTTAACTTCGCGCTTAGAACCTGGCATGCTTATTTCGTCTCGACGATAAGCACAATAAACGTCTTTAGCACCTTGACGAACCGCAGTACGTACGCAGTCCATCGCAGTATCACCACCACCTAGAACAACGACCGTTTTGCCTTTTAAATTGATAAATTCATCAGCACTTTTTTCAAAACCGAGTTCATTATTCGTGTTGGCAATCAGGTAAGGTAGGGCGTCATAAACACCTTGTGCAGTTCCGTTGTCAAAACCACCATTGATGTATTTATACGTACCAACACCAACAAATACAGCATCGTACTCTGCCACTAATTCACTGAATTGAATATCTTTACCAATTTCAGTATTAAGGCAAAATTCGATCCCCATTTCTGTGAAAACTTCACGGCGGTGAGTCATTACGCTTTTATCAAGCTTAAAGGCTGGAATACCAAACGTTAATAGACCACCGATTTCTGGGTTACGGTCATAAACGACAGGGGTTACACCATTACGCACTAAGATATCAGCAGTAGCAAGACCTGCTGGACCGGCACCGATAATCGCCACTTTTTTATCATTGCGAACCACCTTAGACATGTCTGGACGCCAGCCCATTTTAAAGGCTTCGTCGGTAATGTATTTTTCAACATTACCAATAGTAACCGCACCAAAATCTGTATTTAGCGTACAAGAACCTTCGCATAAACGATCTTGTGGGCAAACTCGACCACAAACTTCAGGTAAGCTGTTGGTTTCATGACAAAGCTCAGCCGCTTCAATAATACGGCCTTCTTCAACCAGTTTTAGCCAGTTTGGAATGTAGTTATGTACTGGGCATTTCCACTCACAGTACGGATTACCACATTCTAAGCAACGACCTGCTTGCATTTTCGCTTGGTTAGCCGTAAACGGTTTGTAAATTTCGATAAAGTCCACTTTACGGATCTTTAACGCTTTTTTATCTGGATCAATGCGTTGTACATCGACAAATTGAAATACATTATTACTCATGATCCCTCCTATTGAGCCTGGACACGTAGCTCTGCGGCAGAGCGTGATTTGTGGCCAAGTAATGCGTTCATATCAGCTGATTTAGGCTTGATAATAAAAAATTTGTTCATCACTGTATCGAATTCATTAAGCAGATCTTGCGCATGCTGACTGCATGTCTGTGCAAGGTGTTCAATGATAATACCGCGAAGGTGTTCAACGTGCATTGGGTAATCCGTTACTGCATGTTGTTCCACTAGTTCATTGTTAAGTTTACTTGCTAATTGACCACTTAGGTCATAAATATAAGCAAAACCACCTGTCATACCAGCACCAAAGTTAACACCTGTATCACCGAGGACTGTAACAATACCACCTGTCATGTATTCACAACCGTTGTCACCAATACCTTCGATTACGGCATTTGCACCAGAGTTACGCACAGCGAAACGTTCACCAGCTAAGCCAGCTGCGTATAATTCGCCACCCGATGCACCATATAGACAAGTATTACCTGCTATAACTGCTTCGTGTGTTTTAAACGCTGAACCGGGTTCTGGGCGGATAACAATGCGGCCACCTGTCATGCCTTTACCTACATAATCGTTGGCATCGCCTATCAGATTAAGATTTAAGCCGCCAGCGTTCCATACACCAAAACTTTGACCAGCAGTACCTGTAAAGTTAACTGTGATTGGATCTGATGCCATACCTTGGTTACCATGCTGTTTCGCAATTTCACCAGACAGGCGGGCACCAACAGAACGATCGGTATTTTTAATCGGGAAGCTACTTGATAACCCTGATTTCTCAGTGATTGATTCTAAGTAATGCGCAATTAAAGCTTCGTTAAGTTCTGCTTTATCATACGGTTCGTTGGTTGCTTGGCAATATATACCTAAACCTTCTTTTGGCTGTGGTTTATACGTAATACCAGATAAGTCAATTTTACGCTGTTTATCAGTGAGACCGTCTAGTTGCACTAATAAATCTGTTCGACCAATTAAATCCGTTAACTGGGTTACGCCAAGTGATGCCATGATTTCACGGGTTTCTTGGGCAATAAACTTGAAGTAGTTCATGACCATTTCCGGTAGACCATGGAAGTGATCCTGACGTAATTTGTCGTCTTGTGTTGCAACACCTGTCGCACAGTTGTTCAGGTGACAAATTCGTAGGAATTTACAACCTAAGGCCACCATTGGTCCAGTACCAAAACCAAAGCTTTCAGCACCAAGAATCGCACCTTTAACAACATCGAGACCGGTTTTTAGGCCACCATCGACTTGTAAGCGGATACGATGACGTAAGCCATTTTCAACTAATGCTTGTTGTGTTTCTGCTAAACCAAGTTCCCAAGGACTACCGGCATATTTAACTGAGGTAATCGGACTTGCAGCTGTACCGCCGTCATAACCTGAAATGGTGATTAAGTCGGCATATGCTTTTGCAACACCTGTCGCAATCGTGCCAACTCCAGGTTCAGATACTAATTTAACGGATACTAACGCAGATGGGTTGATCTGTTTAATATCAAAAATCAGCTGTGATAAATCTTCAATTGAATAAATATCATGATGCGGTGGTGGTGAAATAAGGGTTACACCGGGGACTGAATTACGTAGTTTGGCAATTTCAGTTGTTACTTTATGTCCCGGTAATTGGCCTCCTTCACCTGGTTTTGCACCTTGCGCTACTTTAATTTGAATGATTTCTGCATTCATTAAGTAATGCGGTGTTACGCCAAAGCGGCCTGACGCGATTTGTTTAATTTTAGATACTTTTAAAGTACCAAAACGACGTGGATCTTCACCGCCTTCACCCGAGTTGGAGTTACCACCTAAGGTGTTCATCGCAATCGCCAGTGCTTCATGTGCTTCAGGGCTTAATGCGCCGATTGACATTGCCGCGGTATCAAAACGTTTGAACAAGTTATCTTCATGCTCTACAGCATCCAGTGCAACCGGATTATCTGATTTTTTCAGCTGTAACATATCACGCAAAGTTGCAATAGGGCGCTCATTTACTTCTGTTGAATACTGCAGGTAGTCTTCGTATTTACCGCTTTGTACTGCTGTTTGTAATGTACTGACAACATCAGGGTTATAAGCATGGTATTCACCACCATGAACATATTTAAGTAGACCACCTTGTGAGGTCGGTTTACGTTTTGTCCATGCTAATTTACTTAGTTTTTGCTGGTCGATATGGAAATCGCTAAAGTCCGCACCTTTGATTCGGCTGCTTGTGCCTTTAAAGCATAACTCAATAACTTCGTCGGCTAAACCTACGGCTTCAAACAGTTGTGAGCAACGATAACTGGCAATGGTAGAGATACCCATTTTCGACATGATCTTGTACAGACCTTTATTAATACCATTACGGTAGTTTAATAATGTCTTAGCAATATCTTGCTGAATTGTTTCTATTTCAACAAGTTTACGTAGTGATTCATAAGCAAGATAAGGGTAAACCGCAGTCGCACCAAAACCAAGTAATACGGCGAAGTGATGTGGATCTCGGGCACTTGCCGTTTCTACAACAATATTGGTATCACAACGTAAATTAGCGTCAACTAATGCTGTTTGTACGGCACCAACTGCCATTGCTGCAGGGATGGGTAAATTATTTTTCGCTAACGTGCGGTCAGTTAGTACTAATAACACAGCACCAGAAGCAGCAAGTTCAATTGCTTCTGCAGTAACACGTGCTACGGCACGTGCTAGAGTTTCATCTTGACCGTTAAAGCAAAGGTTAATTTTTGCGGTTTTATAGTGCTCGCCGCTTAATTCAGTGACTTGCTTAAAGTCTGAGAATAGTAGTACTGGAGAATCAAATAGTACGCGGTGCGCATGACCATCTGTTTCATTAAATACATTGTGCTCACGCCCGATGCAAGTTGCCAATGACATTACATGGTTTTCACGTAATGGGTCGATTGGAGGGTTGGTTACTTGCGCGAATTTTTGACGGAAGTAATCATACAGCGAACGCGTTTTAGTTGAAAGGACTGCCATCGGGGTATCATCCCCCATAGAGCCTGTTGCTTCTTGCGCATTTTCACCTAACACACGAATAATTTGATCGAGTTCTTCTCTACTGTAATCAAATTGTTTTTGATACGTTGTTAATTGTTCGTCATTAAAAGTACGCATCCCAATAGCTTCTTTTGGTAATGCTTCAAACGGTGTTAGTTTCGTTGAATTGTTCGTTAACCATTCACGATAAGGATTACGGCCTTTTAATTCTTGGTCAATGTCCCAAGATGTCCATAATTTACCTGTTTCAGTATCGATAACTAATAATTCGCCTGGACCTACACGGCCTTTTTCGATTACTTCATCTGCACTGTAATCCCAAATGCCGACTTCAGAAGCGACAGTGATAAACCCGTCTGTGGTACGTACATAACGTGCAGGTCGTAAGCCATTACGGTCGAGACCACAAGCAGCATAACGACCATCACTTAGTACAATACCTGCTGGGCCATCCCAAGGTTCCATATGCATCGAGTTGAAGTCATAGAATGCACGTAGATCATCATCCATATTGGGATGATTCTGCCATGCTGGCGGCACTAATAGACGGAAAGCGCGGAAAATATCCATACCACCGGCTAAAAAGAGTTCTAACATGTTATCCATTGACGATGAGTCTGAACCTTTGGTATTAACAAACGGAGCAGCGTCGTGCATATCAGGGAGTAATGGTGAGCTAAATTTATAACTACGTGCGCGAGCCCATTCTCGGTTACCTTCGATCGTGTTAATTTCACCATTATGCGCCATAAAGCGGAATGGTTGTGCTAACGGCCATTTTGGCGATGTATTTGTTGAGAATCGTTGGTGGAATAAGCAAATTGCAGATTGCATACGAAGATCGGCAAGGTCTAAAAAGAACTTCGGCAGATCCCCCGCCATACACAGACCTTTGTAGATCGTGACGAGGTTTGACAAGCTGGCAATATAGAAATCGCTATCATCTGTAATGCGTTTTTCGATACGACGTTTAGTTAAATATAAACGACGCTCGATATCTTTAGGCGCCCAACCAGCAGGAGCATTGATAAAAATTTGTTGAATTTGTGGCAATGATGACATTGCAATTTCACCGAGTACGCTCGTATCAAGAGGAACTTCACGCCAGCCAACAACATTCAGAGTTTCGCGTTCGAGCTCTTCTTTAATGATTTGTTTTGCTGCTGCTGATTTATCCGTATCTTGATTTAAGAACATCATACCAACGGCGTAGTTACTTCCTAGATTCCAATCATTTTCTACCGCGATAGCACGGAAAAAACCGTCAGGCTTTTGCATTAGCAAACCACAGCCATCTCCTGTTTTTCCATCTGCCGCGATACCGCCCCTATGTTGCATACGGTCTAATGATGATATAGCGACGCGAACTAACTTGTGACTAGCTTCACCTTCTTGATGGGCAATTAAACCAAAACCACAGTTGTCTTTTTCCAGCGACGGGTCATAGACTGACATTGCACTTCTCCCTTGCATTCAATTCACTAAATTCTAAACTATGTACACCCAATTGAGCTTCTACTCATGAGTACAAAATACATAAAAAAATAGATAAATCGTTAAAGTTTCCAAAAGCCGAAAATTGGCTAACCTGCCAAATTTACCAGAATTAATACTTAGGTCAATCTAAAAATGTATTCTGAGCTACTTATCACCTTTTCATGTAAATGGTCCATTTGTTTTGATATTGGATAATAAACTGGCCAAAATACTGATGATTATTTAAAAAATGGTTTTTTATTTTGACAATATGACATTGTGTGATTTTTTATCTCTGTTTTCATAGTTGTTAATCTTGTTGCTGAGTATTCGTCGTCATATTTAAACGTAATACACTGATTTATTAGGTTTATGCTACCTCGTACTAAAGTATGAAAAACAAAAGTGGGCGATAGTGGTAATTTTAATTAGAACTGCTTTACAGTGATCTGATTTTGGTGTTGTATGGTTCATCAGCGTGAGATGGATCTTAGGTGAAATATGGATTTAAATTATCAATTTTTTATAACTGAAATATTCAGTTGGTGGCAGGATATTACTGGACTTTCAACAAGTACGTCAGTCGGAATGATGTTTTGGTTGGTTGTCACAGCCTTATTGATAACTATCCTTGTTATTTTAACATTATTACGAAAACTCACGACTTACCAATCATTATTGACCTTTTCGGCAACGCCAACACTTGTTCTTGATATTAAAAAAGGCACGATACTTTATTCTAATTCTGCAATCGCGACTATCTTCGATCAAGAGAATAATACCAGTAATATTATTGCACAATGTTGCTTCGAGCGTTTATCCCATCGAGTTGATGAGACTACGGTCACTAATGATGTTTTCCATATTAAGCAGCTAAAAAAGACGTTACGCTTTAGCGCAGTACAAATTAATTATCAACGTCGCCGGGCTTGGTTGTGTCAGATTGAGCATATTGGTACGAACTCTTCCGCTATTTCGCCTTGGGATATGGATGGGCAAATCATTAATAGCTTGTTTCTATCCAATTCGGCTTTTATTCATATTAAAACCTTAGATGGATTAATTCTTAATTGTTCCCCATCATGGGCAGCTCAATTCGAGCAATCGGTAGAGCAAGTAAATGGCCATTTTGAACATGATTTTTATAGCGCCTCCAAGCTGAAACAAATTCACACTTATGAAAAAACTGTCCTCACGGGAGAGGTTCAAGAATATGAAGAGTGGAGGACTGCCGATGATGATAATATGTTATTACAAACCATTAAATATCCTTTATATGACGAGCACGAAAAAGTTGTTGCTATCTTAACTGTATCTCATGATCTCACAGAAGTGATGGAACTGAATGAGCGATTACTTAATGAGAACGGTGAACACTTACGTATAGAAGCAGAACTTAGCCGTAATAATAGTTTATTAAACTCAGTCATTAATGCGACGCCAGATCCTGTTGCTTTTATGAATGAAAATGGAAAATTTGTGGGGGCGAACGAAGGGTATTGTGAAGTTGTTGGTGTTAAACATGCCGATTTGATTGGTATGGATAGAAAAAATTTGATTAGTATCGATAAGAAAACCTGGTTGCTAGAGCAAGAAAATCAATTATTACTGGATGGTAAATCTGTTCGCTATGAAGAGTTGTTGCATCTATCAGATCAAGATTCACGTTGGTATGAAATATGTAAGCAGCGCTATATAAATAATATGAATGGTGAAAGTGGTATTTTAATTATTTATCGAGACTTAACTGAACGTAAGCGTATTGAGCATGATCTTGAGCAAGCAATTGAAAAATTTGATGAACTGAGTTCAACGGATGCACTGACTAAAGTGGCAAATCGACGTACCTTTGATAATAAATTAACGCATTATTGGTTGACTCATCATAATGAAGTAAAAAAAATGTCTTTACTGTTCTGTGATGTTGATTGTTTCAAGTTGTACAATGATAATTATGGTCATCCAATGGGGGATGTTGTACTGGCTAAAATAGCGCAAGTGATGAATGACCAAGTTCATCGTGGTGCTGATTTAGTCGCGCGTTATGGTGGCGAAGAATTTGCAGTTATTTTGCCTAGCACCGACGAAGAGGGGGCAATTCGCCTTGCCAGCAAGATCATTACTGCTGTTGAAGGTTTAGGTATTGAGCATGCTTATTCTAAAGCGGCAAAAGATGTCACATTGAGTATCGGTATTGCAACTATGTGTCCAGAATCAGAAAGTTCGGAAGTGCAATTACTTGAAAATGCGGATAAAGCATTATATATCGCGAAGGAAAATGGACGAAATCAGTATTCTATGTATCAAGAGCCAAGTAATGATAATACGATACTGGAATTAGACTTTGATTTATTAAAACCTTAATTTTCCTGTGGTTTGCGTATAACCTATCGTATATTATGGATGGTCTAGATAATTTTATATGGATCGATCATGATTAAAATCAGAGCTTGGGCTCAATACTATGTTGATATGCTCACTAAGCTAGGTGTTATTCGCTTTAGTATTTTGTCTGCTGCCACGGTTATTTTCTTTTCTATTACGATTCAAGCAAGTATTAATTATATCCTACGTGGAGAGGTTAAACTTGACGATTTATATGCCGCGATTTTATTTGCGAGTGTCGTGACACCTTGGGTGGTATTCTTCCTTTCGATTGTTGTGCAACAACTCGAAGACTCGCGCAAACGCCTGACTAAAATGGTGTACAAACTGCAAGAAGTACGGGCCCGAGACTTGCAGCTTCAGCAAGAATTACAAGTTAATCTAATTGAACTTAATGATGAATTTGAAGAACGTAAAAAAGCAGAAGCAGATAGAAACCAAGCCTTCAAAGACTTAGAGAATGAAGTCTTTCAGCGTGAACAAGCACAATTAGTTGTCGAAGAACGTTCGGCATTAGTGCGGTCATTCATTGATAGTTCTCCCGATCTCGTTTATTACAGTAATGAATGTGGTCAGTTTTCGGGCTGTAATTTATCGATGGAGGCGTTAACAGGTAAAGTTGAAAAAGAGCTTATTGGTTTGACGCCGTTTGATGCTTTTGATACTGAGATTGCGGCTAAATTCGCGGCAACAGATAAAGCTGTATTGAGCACTCAATTACCAGAAACTTATGAACAATGGTTAACATATCCAGATGGTCACAAGGCCTGTTTTGAATTACGGAAAGTGCCATTTTTTGGGCAACGAAATGAATATATTGGAGTGCTGGGTTATGGCCGTGACATTACCGAACGTAAGAAGTACCAAGATGCCCTAGAGAAAGCCAGCCGAGATAAAACCACGTTTATTTCGACCATTAGCCATGAATTACGAACTCCCTTAAACGGTGTTGTTGGTTTAAGTCGAATCTTACTTGATGGTCCACTTAACGATAAACAACGTCAGCATTTAAATACGATCTATGTTAGCGCCCAAACAATGGGTAATATCTTTAATGATATTATTGATTTGGACAAGTTTGATCGTCGCAAATTTGAAATCGTAAATCAACCGATTGAATTTAGAAGTTTTCTTAATGATATAAAAACCTTAGCGCTGCTTCAAGCCGAACAAAAAGGGTTGGTTTTAGAGTTTGATGTATTTGGTGAAATCCCTGATTTTATTAATGCTGACGGCACCCGATTGCGTCAAGTATTGTGGAACTTGGTGTCTAATGCGGTGAAATTTACCGATTCAGGTGAGGTGAGCATTCGGGTGTTTACCAGTGCGGAAGCAGGTAATAAAATTGGTTTGACATTCGAAGTTGAGGATACCGGTATTGGTATCTCGGCAGAGGGCCAAGATAAAATATTTGCGATGTATTATCAGGAACAAGGAAGTAAACGGGCAACCGGAACGGGTATTGGATTGTCTGTCGCAAAAAGTCTCATGACGGCGATGGGCGGCGATATTTGGGTGAGCAGTGAGCTAGGTCAAGGAGCCTGTTTTACGATTGAATTTGATGTCGATGGGGTGGATAGTTTACAAAATAGCTCGGTTGTTGAAAGTGAGCAAACTAAACTGCAGATATTACTTGTCGAAGATATCGAGCTGAATGTCACAGTATGTACGGCTATATTAAATAAATTAGGCCATACTGTTGAAGTTGCTGTCGATGGTCGTAGTGCGATCCAAATGGCGGAAAAAAATGACTATGATTTAATTTTCCTCGATATTAATTTACCTGATATTTCTGGATTTGAAATTATTAAAATATTACGGGAAAATTCTGCGCTGGAGTTACCTCCGGTTGTCGCTCTCACTGCTAACGTGATTAATAACCGCCAAGAATACATTGAAAAAGGTATGGACGACGCGATAAGTAAACCGCTATCGATTAATGCGGTGACTGGCGTTATAACGCGTTTATTGCAGAGTGTTGATCAAGGTAAAAAACGGAAGGTTAACTATACGGCTGCCGCTCTCGCTGATGATCGAGAAATGCTCGAAGAATATCTTGATATTGAATTATTACAGCAATATCTTGAGACATTAGGTAAGGAACTGTTATTACAAAGCGTCTGTTTGTTTGAACAAACAATGCCTAATTATTTAGCAATATTGAACACGAATTTAACCGCCAAAGACCAAGATGCGATTGTTGATGAAGCGCATAAGATCAAAGGCGCAGCTGGTTCGATTGGATTAGTACGTATACAGCAGGTATCACAATTGGCGCAATCACCAGAGCAGCCTACATGGTGGGAGAATATCGATGATTGGGTTGAGCAAATCAATACCGAATACCTGCATGATGTTAAACGTTTGAAAAACTGGATTGAAAATCAAAATGTATAGCTGGGATTCATTCACCAATTTTATTACCTTGTTGCTGGTTTTTTTGCATGCAGTCATCATTATATTAGTGTCATTTCGGGTTATTACTAAACGACGTTCTGCGAGTATCTCGTTGGCGTGGTTAGCTGTGATTTACACGTTACCGTTTGCAGGCGTTATTGTGTATGTTATTTTTGGTGAGTTGTATTTAGGTAAAAAAAGAGTACAAAGAGCTGAGGCGATGTTAGGGCCTTTTACGCAACGAATTAACCAGTGCGCAGCACCCTATAGAGTTAAAAATGGCAGTAATACCAGCGTCTTGGTTACTCCGTTGCGTGAACTAATTTATAGTCGTTTTCAAATGCCGAGTGTAACCGGCAATCAGTTGACGTTATTAACGAGTCCTCACTGTATTCTTGAGCAGATAACGACAGACATTAATAGTGCCGTTAACGCCGTGTATCTAGAGTTTTATATATGGGCGGTTGGTGGTAAAGCTGATCTGGTGGCGTTAGCTTTGATTAATGCCGCAAAACGAGGTGTTGATTGTCGGGTAATGCTCGACTCTGTTGGTAGCTCAGAGTTCTTCAAAAGCCATTGGCCAAAATGCTTTAAGCAAGCTGGTATCCACCTTGTCGAGGTGTTACCTGTAGGACCAATGCGGATATTCTTTCATCGTCAAGATTTACGTATGCACCGTAAGCTCATTGCTATTGATAGTCATGTTGGCTACACCGGGAGTATGAACTTGATCGATCCCCAAGTATTTAAACAAAATGCAGGTGTGGGTGAGTGGGTTGATATTATGATCCGCATGCAAGGGCCGATTATTCCTATCACTGGTTCATTACTTGAATGGGACTGGGAAATGGAAACCGGAGAAAGTTTAGTTCATACCACTATTTCTCAGTACAAGGAAAGCGTGGTCTTTGAAGAGAACAGCCAAGTACAAGTGATACCATCTGGTCCTTATTTTGATGATGATAATATTCATCAAGTGTTGGTTTCAGCAATTTATTTAGCACAAAAATCATTAATTCTAACAACGCCTTACTTTGTGCCTGATGAAGCGCTACAGGCGGCGCTTAAAACGGCCAGTGCGCGCGGTGTTAAGGTACAAATTATTCTGCCCGCAAAAAATGACTCACGTATGGTCGATTATGCATGCAAAGGATTTTTTGATGAATTGTTAGCTTGCGGTGTTGAAATATACCAATATCAGGATGGCCTGCTGCATACCAAAAGTATTCTTGTGGATAATGAATTATGTTTGGTGGGGACGGTTAACTTAGATAAGCGTAGTTTTTGGCTTAATTTTGAAGTCACATTACTTATAGACCAATCCCCTTTTATTGCCGAACTTTATCAATTACAGCTATCCTATATAGCACACTCACATAAAGTTTGTTTAACCGAATGGCGACAACGAAGTCGAGTACAACGGTTTTTGGAAAGCCTATTTTATTTATTTAATCCACTATTGTAGATATAAATAAGCAGCAATAATAAATGATTAGCAGGTATTAAGATGAAAAAAACTATTTTGTTAGCGTTAATGGTATTTGGTTTAGCTGCGTGTAGTAATACTGAAACCACGGCTGAAACAGCAAAACCATTACCCATATTACCAAGTTACAGTCATAGTTGCCCCGATGAACGTCCACAAATGTGTACGATGGATTACCGTCCAGTGTGCGGAACTACGACGTCGGGTGAATTGAAAACATTCGGTAATGGGTGTGGTGCATGTGCGGATGCTAGTGTTAGTGGCTATTCAGAAGGTGAGTGTAAGTAGCTCGAATCTCGTGATATGAATGTAAGTCGTTTGGCTTTATATCATCAATACAAAAAAAGCCAAGTGTATGAGTTTCATCCACTTGGCTTTATTGCACTTTTAACAAGTTAATTCATCAACGCGTTAGCTATTGTATTAGTCCGCTTGTGATTCACGCGCTAATTTAGCATCCTGGCAGCCTTTAATTGCATCTTGGATTAGATCCAAAGCTGTCCCGTTATACTCAGGTAGAGCCGCTGCTGATGTTGCGATAGGCGTGATTCGTTCACCCCATTTTATCATCGTAGCCCCCCAAGTTAGACCACCACCAAATGCAGCAAGTAGCACATTATCACCAGCCTTAATGCGGCCTTCTTCTAATGCCTCACAAAGTGCAATCGGTACCGTTGCTGACGAGGTATTACCGTACTTGTGCACGTTGACCATGACTTTTTCTTTACTTGCGGCCATACGTTTCGCTAAGAAATCAATGATACGTAAGTTAGCTTGGTGAGGAATAATAAAATCAACGTCCTCTGGTGTCATTTGTGCTTTTTCAAGTGCAATTGCAGATGCTTCGCCCATGCGTGTTACGGCGCGTTTAAAGATTTCTTTACCCTCGAAATTGAAGTCAAATAGACCATCAACATTCTTGAAACGGGCTCTGTCTGTACCAAAGTTAGGGACTGAAAGGATATGGCCAGCATCGCCATCACAGCCAATTTTATTACTTAAGATACCCTGCTTCTCAGTGCTTGATTCTAGGATAACGGCACCAGCACCGTCACCGAACAGTACTGCGGTGCTACGTTCTGTCCAGTCAAGGAAATAACTGATACGTTCAGCACCAATCACTAAAACCTTGTTCATTTGACCGCTTTGGATGAACGCATTTGCCGTACTTAGGCCATAAATAAAACCAGTACACGCTGCATTCATATCAAATACAGCCGCGTTGGTTGCGCCTAATTTTGCTTGTACTTTTGATGCTGCACTTGGCAGTGTGCAATCGGCAGTACAAGTTGCAAAGAAAATACCGTCAAGTTCTGATGCATCAATGCCTGCTGCTGCAATAGCTTGGCACGCCGCAACATAGGCTAATTCTGATGTACTTACATGGGATATACGACGTTCTTGCATACCCGTTCGAGATTGGATCCACTCGTCATTAGTATCAAGAAAAGTGCTTAGGTCATCGTTTGTTAATGTCGCGGGTGGCAGGCATTTACCCCAACCGGTGATGTTTGCATAATGCATTGAAATTTACCTGTGTTTTGTGACTGGCTAATACAGACGGAGTCACGAAATGTACGTAATACGAAGTGATTAAGTACTTTATTATACGCCGTATAGCGAAATGACAGTGATTGAAATTGAAATTATTTTGTCAATTATAGAGGCTAGCCTTTGAAAGTGGTAGCTAAATTGTTATTGAAGGTTGGCAGTGGTAAAAATTAGGTACAAAAAAGGCATCGTTTAGGATGCCTATCTTTGCGTTAATATTGCCGATCACTTGTAGTGAAGATTATCCTGGATAAGGAGTTGTGCCTGATTGGTCGCAAGAAGGGTACTTCTATCACCGCATTGACCTAGGTTAAGGTGTCTGCTAATCAGCTGTGGCGTTATCTTTAACTGGGTTTAGTATAGCGAGGTTGATGGGGGATGTGGTTGCGATGTTTGAAATGATAGTGATGTTTTTAGCAATTATATTTGCAGTCATGACGATAATTAGCAATAATTAACCCTAGCTGTATTATCGTGCGCTATTTGTAGTCTCTATTTTTAATTTAGAGGTAATACGAAACAAGTAAAAAGATGAAATAGGGGTGATGAACATGAAATTAGACAGAACAGATAAGTTAATTCTTAATTTAATACAAGAAAATGGCCGGATCAGTAATTTAGAATTAGCGGATAAAATTGGCTTGTCAGCGTCGCCTTGCTCCCGACGTGTGAAGCATTTAGAAGAGTTAGGTTTAATTGATAAACATGTCACCTTGCTTAACCAAGCTAAACTTGGTTTAAAGCTGACGGCTTATATCCATATTAGTATGGATAGACATACACCTGAACGTTTTGATAATTTTGAAACTGAGATCGCCGCTATTCCAGATGTGATGGAGTGCTGTATTATTACTGGTAGTGATGCTGATTTTCAATTAAAGGTTATTGTGCCAGATATGGAACATTACCAAGAGCTACTGTTAGGAAAACTAACGGGGATTAAAGGAGTAACTGGCGTGAGATCGAGCTTTATGTTACGTAATGTTTTAAGTCGAACGGTATTACCGCTCGACCACATTAAGTAGGTGACTAGCTTGCTGCAGAAAGGTACTTGGTTTTTGCAGCTTGATAATCGGCAATGACACCATCCATTACAGATTCTTCATATGGGATCAAACCGCTTAATAACATCTCTTTTTGGCCAGTACCTACTTTTTCATCACCTTCGTAGAAATCAAATTTAAAGCTGACGGTTGCACGCTTACCCTCTACGTTAATAATTGCTTCATCAAACTTTAGTGCAATACTTTTAACATCGACACGTGTTAAGTTTATTTGCATACATTTATACATGATTAACGCACGTGCAGGGTTAAACATGAGGTTTTCGCTGCGCATGAGTGGCACCATTACGTCAGGGAAATTCTTTCCTGAAAATTGCACATACTCTTTAATGATCTTACTAATAATTTCTTCATTATGAGATGTATTTCCGCCGAGCTCTAATTTCATAAATGCTTGTTCATCAGCATTCACTATCGCTGTTTTACGGTCTAATAGTGGTAAAAATTGCAGTTCTACATCATTTTTCACCATACCGGTAAAATCAATTTTCATCGTTTCTGATAAGCCGAACTTAGCCAAAGAAACAGCAAAAAGTAAATCACCTGGTACACAAAAACGTTTATTATCCACATCATGGATCTTGTTATAATCGTTCGCTACAGTTTTCGCGAATCGACTAGCTTGTTGTTGAGTAAAGCGAAAATAGCTGTCTTTTTGAGAATAGAATTCGTTTAGAAACATATTTAATTAAACTACGAAAATGAAAAATCCAGTCTACATTACTTTTGTTTATAGGCAGGTCGATCCAGTTGCAAGTATGACGTTTTAAAATGCAAGCTGGATCACGTGATGGGATTCTTGACTTAATACATGACCGATCACACTATTCAATTATGACCGTGGAAATGACTACTTTTTAATATCAGGAGTGACACTTCGTAAGATGCCAATACCGGTATTGAGTAACGTTGAGCTCGTTTTTAGGATCGTTTCTGCTGGCATCGCTGCAGCTGATCCCATTATGGTCGGAATAAACTTTTTAAAGGCATTATCGACACCGTCTTCAACTTCTTTACTGAGCTCGGGTAAGAATTCATCAATAATTTGATCTAACTCTTGTTTCACGTGCGCTTCTAATTCAGGTTGTATTTCTGCTATTTTGGCTTCGATAGCGTCCGCAATATCTTTACTTATTTGAGGAGATGCTTGACTGATCGTGGTTTCTGCTTCTGTTTTTATTAAGGCGATTTGTGTGGCTAAATAAGGTTTAATTACGTGATTGAATACATATAAAAAAGCAAGTGCAGTAAAGATACTACTGAGTAAGGCCGTAAAGATAATTGTTAACATAATGAGCCATTAAATGATGAATAAGCTATTAATACTAACAATTTAGTGATTGCTGTAAAGGTATATCTGAAAGGAAACAGGGATGGATCCAAAATGATTTATGGATCCTCCATGGTTTATGAAATCGAAAGGAAGCTAAAACACCACCGTTCTGTTTTCATAAATAAATACACGTTCTTCAAGTACCAGACGTAATGCTTTACTGAGCACTGATTTTTCTACATCTTTACCAGAACGCGCCATGTCTTCGGCGCTGTATTTATGATCTACATGAATGACGTCTTGTAAAATAATCGGCCCTTCATCTAAGTTGTTTGTTACATAATGCGCTGTTGCACCAATAATTTTAACACCACGTTCGAACGCTTGTTTGTATGGCTGAGCGCCAATAAAAGCGGGTAAAAATGAATGATGGATATTGATAATTTTGTTTTCAAATGCAGCAACAAAATTCGGCGTTAGAATACGCATGTATTTAGCTAAAATAACATAATCAGGTTGATACTTTGATACTGTGTCAATAATACGCTGTTCATGTTCTTCACGGCTGATATCAACATGAGAAACCGTATGGTAAGGCACGTTAAATTTTTCTGTTAATTCAGCAAGGTTATCGTAATTACCTACTACTGCAGCAATTTCAACATCCAAACCGCCGTAATAATTTTTCATTAAAATGTCGCCAAGGCAATGTGCTTCTTTGGTGACTAAAATAACGATGCGTTTACGACCTGCAGAAACGAGCTTACGGTGTGACTCTGCAGGTAGTGCGCTATCGAGGTCGGCAAGTAAGGTTTCATCGTTGAATATACCTTCGAGCTCGGTACGCATAAAAAATCGATTGTGGGTGTTATCGACAAACTCAGTATTATTTACAATATTGAGTTGGTGCTTATAACAAATGTTGGTGATCTTCGAGATTAGTCCTTTTTGATCGGGACAATCGGCCAGTAATATTTTCTTTTCCATAATATCTACTACTTTGTTTGATGTTTAATATTATATAACTAAATGAAATACTTATTTCTAGTAAGCGGTTAGCCATATTTTCTGTGCTTAGCAATGATGCTAGCCACAGCACTTCTTATATTTTTTACCACTGCCACATAAGCAAGGATCATTACGTCCTTGTTTTAGGGGCGCTGGATTTAATTCACCATTGGTATAAAACCACTGCTGGTCTTGAAACACGAAGTTAGAGCGTTCGTGCAAGCAAACCTCTTCTTCAGCTTCTTGAAACCACGCCTTGAATTCGACAATGCCTGTTGCGCTTTCTTCATCACCTTGGCTCATGATTATTTCTAACCGTAACCACTGGGTATGTTTGGCTGTTTCTGCAATCAAATCTTCATTTAAATCGGCAACAAAGTCGGGGTGATGTGTTGCCATTAAATAAACGGGGACATTGTTTACATAAGCACTGTAGCGTGAACGCATCAGTTGCTCTGCGGTTGCTGGTATCGCCGTACCATAAATGTATTTACCGCAGCAATCTTTAAAGGGCATTGCTAAACCACAGCTACAAGAAGTATGCATAATGGCGCTTTATTTCGCTTGTTGAACAGGTGCGCGAGTACCAATTAATACGGTACCGCTCTCTTTAAATGAAAGGGCTTCTTTACGTTTCGCTGAGATTAATAATGCACCGTCATCATAGAACAAAAAGTTTTTCCAGTTACGTTTAAATGTGCCCCAATTCGTTTCAATCATATTGAAGCGTTCGTAACAAATATAAACTTTACTGTTATCATCCCAGGTTAAATGTGCGAGTACTTCTTCAGGTAATTCATTGCTATCATCATTATCCCAAGCTTGCTGCCAGTCAGCTTCTTGTAACCAAGTATTTTGGTCATGTGGCCAGTCGCCTTTACTGAATTGATCGGTAAAGTTGCATTGCGAGCTAATAAGTTGGCTCCATAATTGACCAGCTCTTGCTTTGCTAAAGGGCTTGATATTAGCTAAATCTTCTGCGTTAACTGGTAACGACGAATGATTAAATATCCATTTTCGAGAATAAGACTCAAGTTCTATATAATTCATTAATGACACTGGTTATAAGTAAAATTATTTTCAGTTTACAACATTATTAACCTTGGCGGTATCAATTACTCGACGGAGCCCAATTAAACTAACGATGGTGTTATTATAAAATATCCAATAAAATGCCAGACGTTGTTTAAATAACCAATAGGTTAACTTAAGGTACTTAAAGATGTTTCAACCGAGTCAATTTCAGCCGCAGTGGTGGATTCGTAATGCGCATTTACAAACAATGCTGCCGACGATTAGCCGCCGAAATCTGACGTTCCCAACAATCAATGAACGACTAGAGCTTGAAGATGGTGATTTTCTTGATCTTGCTTGGACTGCTCTGCCAACAGTAGAAAGTAATAAACCGATTGTTATTATTTTTCATGGTCTTGAAGGCTCTGTGGAGTCGCCTTATGTCAAAGGGATCATGCGTGCGGTCAGTGCGGCTGGCTGGATTGGTTTAGTCATGCACTTTCGTGGCTGTAGTGAAGAATCAAATCGTTTATTACGGGCTTATCATTCTGGTGATACCAGCGATGCAAGTTATGTGATTGGTTTGATTGCTAAGCGCTACCCTCATGCTCCGTTATTTGCTGTCGGGTATTCGCTAGGAGGTAGTGTGTTAACGCATTATTTGGCACAAACAGGTAAGCAATCTCAATTATTAGCAGCATCTGTTGTATCAGCACCCCTATTGTTAGCTGAAAGTGCAGAGCGGATTAAAAAAGGTTTTTCTAAAGCGTACCAACGACGATTGATTAAACGTCTGCAAGCCAGTGTAGTACGTAAATTCGAACATTTGGATATGCGCACTGCGTTGAATTTGACTACTAAGCAAGTCAAAAAATTAAATACGTTTGTCGAATTCGATGATCGTGTAACAGCGCCGCTGCATGGTTTTAAAGATGCTCTGGATTATTATCGCCAATGCAGTAGTTTGCAGTTTTTACATAAGATTCAAACGCCTACATTATTTATTCATGCGGAAGATGATCCATTTTTAACTAAAAAAGTGATCCCTGAGCTAAAAGATATGTCGGCAAATATATTATTTGAATTAAGTCGCTATGGCGGGCATGTCGGTTTTGTATATGGCTCAATTTTAAAGCCAAAATATTGGCTGGAAGAGCGAATACCCGCTTGGTTTAGTGAATTTACGAAAGATAAAAATAGTATTAAAGATAAAAAATAGTATTAAAGATAAAAACAGTAACACCAAATATTTAACTTACCTATTTTTTGAGACCTGATTGCATTTGCAATGCCATCTTAAAAAAGTGTTCTATTGTTAATGGTAGCGACTTTTGTAGCACTATTCTATATAAAACAGGGAAAGCTAAATGAATGCCAACATGGTTAAGGATATGAATGCATCGACAATATCTCTCGATGAGCTGCCAGGTCCAAAACAAACACCTGTTCTCGGTAATTTCACTCAAATATCATCAGAGTCATTTCATACTAATTTAGAATCTTGGGCTAGAGAGTACGGTTCTGCTTATCAAATAAAATTATTAAATAAGCAATTCTTAGTCATTTCAGATCCTAAAATAGGCTTAGAAATTATAAAGCAAAGACCGAAATTGTTTAATCGTACAGAACGCCTAGAGTGGTTGTTTGAAGATTTGGGGTTTCATGGGGTATTTTCCAGTAATGGTGATAAATGGAAACGGCAACGACGATTGATTATGCCTGCATTTTCTTACAAAACATTGGCGAACTTTGTTCCTCACCTCAAGTCATTATCCATCAATTTACAAACGACTATCGACCAAAAAATAGCGACGGGAGCTGCATTTAACGTACATAAGTTATTGCAGTATTTTACGATTGATATTACCACCAGTCTGGTATTTGGTTATCAAACCAATATGCTATCAGGCAGTACCGATACCCATCTACGAGATAACATAGATCGCTTATTCCACGCATTAAACAAACGCAGTAAATATCCTTTTCCGTGGTGGCATTATATCCGTACTCCTGAGACGCGTCGTATTGATAAAGCCCGCGAAGAAATCTATCAATTAGCGGTAACTATGATCACCAAAGCTAAAGCTGATTTGGCTGGAAATAGTGAGTTATCCGAAGAGCCTGACACAATTTTACAAGCCATGATTGTCGCCAGTGACAGCGAGGATAATAAGTTAACGGATGATGAACTTGTTGCCAACATTTTGACCTTGCTACTCGCGGGTGAAGATACAACGTCTAATATGCTGGCGTGGACTTTGTATTATTTAGCTAAAAATCCACATTTACAGCAGCAAGTGATTGATGAAGTCTCTCAGGTTTGTAATGGCGATATTGAAACGCTAGATCTGGTGGCATTAGAGCAATTTGAGTTTATTGAAGCTATATTACGTGAAGGCTTGCGACTTAAAGGGACTGCACCGCTAATTTCAGCGGAACCGACAGAGGACACGGTATTAAGTAATGGTATTCAATTACCGAAAGGGACGGCTATTTTCATACTTACGCGTCCCGGTGGTTTAGATGAAAGTGTCGTTAAATGCCCCGAACAATTTAACCCTGAACGCTGGTTAGCAACACCCGAAAAACCGGTTTGTCCGCATTTGCAAAGTAGTCATATTCCGTTTGGTGCAGGGGCAAGGCATTGTCCTGGTGAACGTTTAGCTATCATGGAAGGTAAGGCTGTTATTGCGCGTTTATGTTGGTATTACGCGATAAACCAACCAGAACAGGCGGCAGAAGTCGGAGAGGAGTTTGCATTTACGATGCGACCAACGAATCTACATCTGACATTAACACCGCGTTAATGGCATTAACCTTAAAGTGTATTGATCTTAAGTTAAGAAAACCCCATTAAATTATCTGAGTTAATGGGGCTCATCTTTATTTTATTTCACGATCAAGACAGGACAGTGAGACTGGCGAGTCACTGATTCTGCAACACTGCCAATTAGGATATGTTCCAATCCAGTACGACCATGACTTGCTATGACGATCATATCACAATCAAAATTAACCGCTGCTTGCGTAATTTCTGTTGATGGGTGTCCCTCTAATACGGCTGTATGTAATGGTATGCTTGGCTTAATATCAGTGGTTAATTCATCGAGCTTTTCTTGCGTTATTTTTAGCATGTGTTCGTGAATGTCATTTGGGGTGATTGCAAGTACTTGAAAGCTATCAAAGCCATGGATCTCATTAATCACACTGACTAAGTGTAAGGTAGCATCATATTTTAATGCCATTTCTGCCGCATAGCTTATCGCTTTATTCGCTGTATCTGAAAAGTCGGTTGGGCAAAGAATATTGTTAATGGTCATGATGAGGCTCCTAGTTAAGATGTGACTAACGAAATAGTCGTGAAACACACTATTAAATATACTCACTTGGGGCTAGCAAACTGTTACTTAGATCATAAAATATAACTTAAATATTTTGCGACGACCATTTCAGTATAGGACAATAATATTCCAGTATAAAACAAGTGTATTTAAGTTTTGAAAAGAGTAAAAGGCTAGCGAATTATCGCTAGCCTTTATTGTAAGGATAAGACTATTATTGGGCTGTTAGAATTGCATCACTATTTCATCTGCAGCGCTATCATGTAAATTGTTTTTTAGGTCATCGATAAATTCGATACTCACTTTGCGATCTCGTGGATATTGAGTAAGATCTCCTAACTTAGAACTGGCTAATTCCGCACCAAAAGAATGTACTTGGATATTACTTTCGTTTACCCCTAACGAGATAAGCTTATCATGAACTGCTACAGCTCTTTGTTGTGCTAAATTAATGTTCAGTTCTTCTTGTCCGCTTGGATCCGCATGACCTGATAGAACGATGCTTATTGTTGGGTTTTCTATTAAGTAATCAGCTATTTGTGTTAACCGTGCTTGATTCGTTATATCAATCACGCTTTGATTGACTGCAAAGAGTAGGTCTAACTGTAATGCATCTAATACCAATTGTTGGTTTAACTCATCTGTCTCTGATATTTGCTGGATCTGTTGGTCCAAAATTAATACATCTTGCTGCAGCTGATTATTTTGCAATTCACTTGCCAATAAATTCTCTGTTATCTGTTGGTTTTCTGAAATAAGCTGATCAGATTCAATTGATTTGTCCCAAGTATTATTAATCCAATCTCCGGCGGCAACACCGAGTACTAATCCAATTGGACCACCTGCAATGGTCCCAACGATAATGGTTGATGAAAATACACCTGCTTTTTCCCATGTTGTTAGTGGTTCTTGTTCTGCTGCATTTGCTGAGATGCTCATGAATGCCATTGACGTCATAAGTAATGTTTTTGCGAAGATAGATTTTTTCATGGTCAGTTTCCTTTTGATTAAGACTGCTTAACAAGCTATGACTCTATTAAAGCAACCAATAAAGGCTTTTTACTGCCAAAAAAATGACAAGTTAGGTATCAATAATGACGAAAAGTGACAATGTTCGAAAAGGGCTATACCTAAGTCACTTTAACTATACATGTGCGAGAAGAATGAGATTAACGTCAATACAAAGTACTATTTTGATATTGGTGTGAGATTAAACGCGCATTAACTGTTTTCGATATCGCGTTATTTGTTATTTTAATGAGATTATATTTAAGGATTCAGGTAAATAAAGGGGGGGGTTATGCAAGGTTATACACTGAAAGTATTTTTCAGCAGCGTTATGGCTGGGCTGCTATCTGGTTGTGCGACGTCTGTGGATGGTTTATTGCTACATGATAATTTAGCGTTTCGAAATATAAATGAACAATCGTTATTCAGTAGCGATAAAAAGCTCGATATTCAATATCTCGGCGTCGGGGGGTACTTATTTCAATATGGCGACGATAGCATTATGACGGCGCCCTCTTTTACTAACCCTGGATTGGTTAATGTTTCTTTGCCATTGCCGATTGAGACTGATACCGACTTGGTTGATAAACTATTACCTATAGAAGCAAAACAAGCTGAGTTTATTTTAGTGGGTCACGCGCATTATGATCATCTGATGGATGTGCCTTATATTATGCAACAGCATATGCCAACGACAATCGCTGTTGGCTCAACGACGATGACGAATATTGTGACTGCTGTTATCGCTGATGAGCGTTTATTTGATATTACGGATTATGCTGCAGAAGGTAAGCAACCGGGGACGTGGATATATAACCGTCATCACACCATTCGTTTTATGCCAATAAAATCAGATCATGCGCCACATTTTATGGGTATTAAAGTGATGTCTGGAACATATCAAGAAGCATTAACTGAATTACCCAGTACAGCTTATGGTTGGAAGGAAGGGCAAACTTATGCTTATGTCATCGACTTTTTAGATAATCAACAACAAACGATTTATCGTATCCATTATCAAGATGCCGCAAGTAACTCTCCGGACGGGTTAATGCCAGTGATCAATGATACTAAAGCGGTCGATATGGCAATTTTATGTGTTGCTGCATTTCATCAAGTTGATGATTATCCCGAAGCTATTTTGCAACAGACACAGCCAAAAACAATTGTGCTAGGGCACTGGGAAGACTTCTTTGATAACAACAGTTTTAATAATCAGAATAAATCAGTTGAAGGTGTGCGGATGACCAATATCGATGATTTTATTCAGCGGGTTAATGTGGTGAAGGTGAATGATGCGAGATTGATATTACCAGTCCCTTTTTCATGGATACAAGCGTACTAGTAAGTGCGTGATTTGAGTTAAGGCACTAAATTAATTGACCTAACTAAGTCAGCATCAGTGATATTAAAACAAGGCATGAGCTGGGGGCTAATACTTCTAGCTCATAAGTTTCTGAATGAAGGGATAACTCGACATACGCATGACATCTTGTATCTCAATCAAGGTATATTGCTTTCATAAAATGACAACGTGTCCACTCGGGCATGTCCAACAATTTGATTGTATTCCGTTGTTGTGGCTGGAGCCACTAGAGAATACTTATTTTAGTTTCGCTAAATGGAGTTAGCAACAATGACTAAGAAGACACTTTCTAATAATATTTCTCTACTTTCTATATCCGTGGCATTAGCATTGACTGCGGGAGCTGCTCAGGCGAGTTTAGGTAACTTAGGTACAACGTTTGGTTTATCACCTGTTGATATTGCTTCTGCACAGTCTTTTTCTTTATTTAATTCACAGTCATCAGCTGCATATTACAATCCATCAGCACTTGCTGCGACGGATCAAGGTGAGATGTATTTAGGTTTGTTATCTGGCACCCCTGACATGACTGTTGGTGATCAAACATTTGATGACGCAACGCAACCGATACTTGCGGGTATGAATGTTAATGTTACCAACCTTTTTAATTTTTCTTACCCTATTTATTTTGGTCTGATTGCTGGTATCGAAAATTATGGTACCGAAATGATGGCGTTTAGTTCGGCAACGTCAGGTACAGGTCAGTTAGCCAATTATGGTGAGAAACCATTATTTGTTGCTGCATCGGGTTCAATTCAAATTATACCTGGTTTAACCATCGGTGGTGGTGCACAAGTATCATTGCATGCTGATGCTGATATGAGTCTAGAAAGTGAATTAGACGGTACAGCCTCAGGTAATGAGCGCGTTGCGGTTGCTGCGGAGCCAGTGATCACCCCCATCGCTGGTGTTACCTTAGATTTAGGGCGTATGGCATGTGGCAGTGATAAAAGTTGTGCGGGTAATGGTATTGCATTTGCTGCGGCTTTCCGTGGTGAAAGTTACGGTCAAGCAAACATTAAAGCGGCTGCAACAATTACTCAAACGGTATCCGATTTACCAATCAAGCTACTCACATATGATGCATACCAGCCAGATATTATTTCTGCAGGTGTGCGTATTAAAGCGGGAATGGTGAGTTTAGCATTCAGTGCAGAACAACAAAAATGGTCAGATTTGAATGACTTGATGTTAGGCGACACAGTGAAAGATCAAGCGAGTGTCGGTTTTGAAGACATTATTATTCCACGCGCAGGTATTGAGCTTAACTTCAACGATACAATTAGATTAATGGCGGGTGCAAGTTATGAAAAATCGCCATTAGACGCTGATAAAGCAACGCTGGATGTGAATTATTTAAGTGCAGATAAATTAGTGGTTGGTGCTGGTTTTTCTTATTTTCATAAAGGTACTGGTTTAACGGCTTATCCTTGGCAGATTGATTTTGCGTATCAACTACAAGTACTTAATCCAACAGACCACACGATCTCACATCATGATAGTGCAAACAATTATTCAGTTGAGTTAGAAGGCACTGTATCAACCATTTCACTTTCATTCGCGACTAAGTTTTAAGGGGGCTTTATGAAAACAGTTAACTCTCGTTTCAATTATTTATTTAGCTCTTTTGTTAAGAGTAGCCTCGTTGCCTCGGCTGTCATGCTTGCAGGTTGTGGGCTTGAACCACAAGATAATGAAAAAGTGGAAAAGCCAATTTTAACGGCAGAAGAAAGTCGAGATGAATTAGCAAAACGTCGCGCTAAAAGTTTATTTGATGCGCATGAATTCTATTCATTCCCATCGAATGGTCAAAGTGATGTTGCGGTTAATACCTCCGTATTATTATCATTTTCCCATCCGTTAGATAGCTTTTCAGCGCAAGATTTTAGCTTAATAGACAGTGACGGTAATGTGGTTGAAGTGACGTCGGTTGAAGTTACCGAGGGGAGTTTTGCGACGGATTCTGAAAACCCAAAAACGAATGGTTTGGCATTTAAACCAACAAGCGCACTTAAAGCGGGCGAACAATATACCGTTATTTATGAAATCAGCTTGATTAATGAAGGCGGGGATAATAAAGAGTTAATCGCAGAAAGAACGGCACAAGACCCTCTGACATTCACGACTCGATTAGGTAAACATTCAGCTAATTTTACATTGGACACAAATGGTTTTTATCCGACGGATGACTTGCCGTTTACGACGTTCACGTCATTACGTCTACGTATGACCAACGAAATTGATATTAAAACCTTGATTACTGGTGACTCATTTAAATTCCAAAAAATCGGTTCGACAGAGCAAGTTTCCGGTAATTTAATTGCCAAAGGCCATTATATCACATTCGATCCTACGGTTGACCTTGATGTTGATGCGACGTATGAATTAATCGTCAGTAGTGATGTTAAAGATAAGGTGGGGAATAGCTTTGCGGGTCTAGAAAAAACATTTACGGTATTAGATTCGGGCGACCATGCATTTAAACCAATGAATGTGACCTTGAATAATGGTTATCAGGAGTCACCTTATTCTGGAGAACTCATTAATGCGGTAACCATTAAATCAGTATTGATTGGTGCTAATGACACCACTTATGTGGATTCTGATCTGATTACCGAACTCGCTAACTTGGGTAATTTTGATAGTTCGGCTCCACTTGTTATCCGCAAAGGTTCTATTTTAAATAGTTCTAACCTGACGGTTAAAGTGGGGGGGGAATTTCCAACGGGTTTCGATACCGGTAATATTCGCATGACTAATATTTCTGATGCGACAGGTTATTTAATTAATAATACCAGTTCAGATCATAAATATGCACCGAAGCAATTGCACCTGTTCATGGATGTAGCGATGACCACTGATGGTTATCTTGAAAATGGAAAAATAAATGGTAAAGCTAACGGTGGCTTAAGTCAGAACATTATGCACCTTGAATTAATGGGGACCGTCAGAACGGAAGGCCCAACGATGATCATTGATGCTATCAGTGAAATTGATTTGAAAATTTTAGGTGTTGATAATGCACATGCACAAGTCTCATTCCATATGGAGTCGTATACTGAAGTTGAGACCCCGCCCGCCGCTTTTGATGCTCTCTCTCCGGTATTTCATTCCACTTACCCTAATGTGAACACAGCTCATTTTAGTTTAGGTGATAATGTAACAATTACCTATAACGAACCGCTAGATTTAGCATCATTACAGAATCTTATTCTTAAAGATGAAAATGGTAGTGCTGTGGAAACATTTATTTCACAGGATGGGGCTTCCATTATTATTGACCCTACAGAGAATTTAATCCCTTTAACGGATTATACCGTCAATGGTGTAATTAAAGATCTGGCGGGTAATAGTACCTATGTAATGCAAAGTTTTTCTACTCCAAATAAAGAGCAGGGGACAGAATTTGAAGAACATGACGAGGTTACGGCTCGCTATACAGCACCCATGGTCGAAGGTATGGTGCCGGGTTATTCATGCGCCTTTGAAGATACTGATTTAGGCCTTGATATTGCGGGTCGTTGTGCTGGTGGTTTAACGACAGATCAAAAGTTAAATATATTTAGCCTACAAGAAGACCGCGGTATTTTTGTAGCGTTCAGTCAGCAGATGGATGAAGCTAGTATACGTCTAGGTGAAGCATGTAATACCGGTTCGTTCCGTGTCGAAATTGTTGAACCTAATGGGTCTGGTAACTGTATCGAAACTGTACCTGGAGTGCTTAATTATGAGAATAAAATATTAACTTTCTCGCCAAGCGATAACTGGCAGGATCAAGGTTCCAACGTATATCGTTATTCTTTAATTTCTGCGGAAGGTGAAACCAAAGGTAGCGTTGATTGTTCAATGGGTGAGGTATTGTGTAGTGCGCAAGGTTATCCTTTACAAACAACCTTGTTAAAGCCTGATAGCCATGAAGATCTTGGCGGTCCAGATATGTTAATGCCATTTCGCGCTGCGCCTGCTGGTAACTTAGTGTTTAACCCATTAATGATGCCAACAACCGATACCAACCGTGATTACCGTTGGGATGAGATAAAGGAAGAAGTTGTCAGTGGTAATTTTGCTAAATTATCTCTATTAGAGACTGGTGGTGCATTAATTAGAGCTACTGTAGGTTGTGAGTTAGATCAAACTTGCAGTGATGATTATGCTAAAACTCATATTAGTGGTTTTATGCCGACGGAAGTAGGTGAATACGATATTGAAAATAATCGAATTCCAGTGAAAATCCATGCTGAGCAATTGATATCTTCAAATGTAAACGTTGCAGCCATGCTTGGTTTCTTTAACATTGGTCTTATTGAATCTGAAGTACCAACTGGCACTATGATTATGCGTCCTAAGTATTCGGTTGTGAATGGTAAAACAGAAGTTCCAACGGGTTATATTATTTGGAATGAAGAAGAGAACAGACTTAATTTCAAAATTGATTTAGATATCTATATGGATAATCCATTTATGAGTGTATTAGGTGGTTTAGTTACACATAACCTGCACAGTTATCCTTTGGAAAATGTTCATCTACAAGGGCCGCTAACATTTTTAGATGATGGCCGTATGAATATTGAGTTAAGTAATTTAGAACAGATAAAATTGGATGTTGTTCTAAACCTTAGTGGGTTTAATTCAGAAAGTGGAATTGCGAGGATGACGCTGGCTATTGCACCGGGTGATATGTCATTACAGCAAATATCACAGCCGATGAAATAGTTATCTATATCAGTTAGGTAAAGTGAATAAAACAAAGGCCGCACATCTTTATTAATATAAATGTGCGGCCTTTTTACTTTTGCAATTTTACTCTTTAAATTGTTATTGTTTCAATTCAATCCGCTTAGCTAATCGATGAAGATTGCCCACATCGACAGAAAGGTGGCGTGCCGTTGCAGCCCAGTTATTGTTGTTTTCTTTGAGTGCTTTGCTAATTAACTGTCGTTGAAATTGCTCGGTCGCGTCACGTAAATTATCGACGGGTATGCTGGTGATGGGCATTATTGGTTGCTCAGTCGTATCTGTTACTCCAACTGAAAAATGCTCAAGCTTAAAATGTGCAGGTTGAAGCACTACGTATTCATCTTTAGCTTCTGCTCTGGCCAGAATCGCAGCGCGGTTAATACTGTGCTCCAATTCTCTGATATTACCTGGCCATGGATAATTCATCAGTATAGCTTGGCTGGTGGAACTTAAACTCAGGTGACTTAATTGCAGTTTGCTGCGACAGCGTTCAATGAAAAAACCAGCTAATAATATAATGTCTTCGCCACGTTCGCGCAGCGGTGATACAGTAATGGGAAATACGCTAAGGCGATGATAAAGATCTGCTCTAAAACGACCTGCAAGTACTTCTTCTTTTAAATCTTTGTTGGTTGCCGCTATGATACGCGTATCGACTTTTAAGTTTCGGTCATCACCAATACGTTGTAAGTCGCCATATTGTAATACCCGTAATAGCTTTGCTTGTAAAGTCAGGGTTAACTCACCAATTTCATCAAGAAATAGGGTGCCTTTATCTGCTAATTCAAACTTACCACTGCGGTTACTTATCGCACCGGTAAATGCGCCTTTTACATGTCCAAATAGTTCACTTTCTGCAATAGACTCTGGTAAAGCTGCGCAGTTAAGGTATATCAGGGGTTTGTCGGCTCGAGAAGATTGCTGGTGGATTGCGGTGGCAACTAATTCTTTACCAACTCCTGTTTCTCCCAAGATCAAGGCGGTCATATCGGTGCTCGCAACCACGCTTATTTCTTTTTTTAAGGCTTGGATCTGCGCGGATTGACCAATAATTTCAGTGTTACTTTGGGGTTGATGTTTGGCGGGATCTGATTCTGTCATATCGCCTGCCGCTTTTTCCAGTTTATCCATCAATAATGCAATATTAAGTGTCGCGGCTGCAAGCGCGCTCACCGTACGTAGTTCATCATTGCTGAAGTTATCAAACTGATGGGGATCAAAGCTATCGAGGGTAAGGGCACCAATCAGGCGTTGATTTGCCATTAAAGGTAATCCGACACAGGCATGTACATGCAAATTACCTTCATGTGAGGTAATCAGGGCGTCATAAGGATCGGGCAGAGAACTGTCTGCAGGAAACCTGACTACATCACCAGCCCTGGCAATGGCTTCTAATCTAGGGTGTTCACTGATATTAAATTGCCTGCCCAATACGTCAGCATTAAGGCCATTAATTGCTAAGGGTTTGAAATGCAGTCCTTTAAACTCTAATAGCGCAGATGCATCACAGTTGAATAGTCTACGCATTGTTGTAAGTAGGCGTTCGAAACGATCCTGACTGGAGATATTGGTTGTTAAATCTAAGGCGATATGGATAAGGTCTTTAGTACTAGTTTGCATCACGTCTGCCATATTAAATACTGTCTTATCGACATTGTATAGTCATAATGACAATATGTAAAGATAGTCATTATGACTGCTTAAGTCTCTATATTTCAATTAAATCAACGATTTGCAGTTTTGGTATGGTACGTGCAATTAGAACGTGTATAAATTCGTTAACTCTTTAATTGGAATACAATATGACTATTCATGTAAAAAATAATATCTCTTGGGTTGGACAGCGTGATTGGGAAGTGCGTGATTTTCACGGTACTGAATTTAAAACAGAAAAAGGCACGAGTTATAATAGTTATCTTATTCAAGAAGAAAAGACGGTACTAATTGATACGGTTGACCACAAATTCTGCTACGAATTTATTCAACAATTAGAACTGGAAGTTGACCTTAACAAAATTGATTACATTGTGATTAATCATGCTGAAGAAGATCATGCAGGTGCATTAGCTGCATTATTAAATAAAATACCGAACACCCCTATTTATTGTACCGAAAATGCGATTGATTCAATTACCGGTCACCACCACCACCCTGAGTGGAATTTTAACGTGGTTAAGACGGGTGATAGCTTAGATTTAGGTAATGGTAAGCAGTTGGTCTTTATTGAAACCCCCATGTTACATTGGCCTGACAGCATGATGACGTATATGACCGGTGATGCGGTGCTGTTTAGTAATGATGCATTCGGTCAGCATTATTGTGATGAGCGTTTATTCAATGATGAAGTAGATACGAAAGAGTTAATGGATCAATGTTTACGTTATTATGCCAATATTCTTACTCCATTTAGCCCGCTAGTTAGTGCTAAGATTAAAGAAATATTAGGCTTTAATTTACCCGTCGATATGATTGCGACTGCACACGGTGTTGTGTGGCGTGATAATCCGATTCAAATCATTGAACAATATCTGGCGTGGGCAGATAAATATCAAGAAGACCGCATTACTATTTTTTATGATTCTATGTCGAATAATACCCGCATGATGGCGGATGCCATTGCGCAGGGGATTCATGAGGCGGATAGCAATGTTGCGGTGAAAGTATTCAATGTGGCACGTCATGATAAAAATGAAATTTTATCGAATGCCTTTATTTCTAAAGGCATTTTAGTGGGTTCATCAACGATGAATAATGTGATGATGCCTAAAGTTGCTGCCATGCTGGAAGAGATCACCGGTCTGCGTTTTAAAAACAAAAAAGCAGCTGCATTTGGTAGTTATGGTTGGACTGGTGGAGCGATTGATCGCATTGAAAAGCGATTGCATGAAGCGGGCTTTGCAGCTTACCCAAGCCTTAAAACAAAATGGAAACCAGATGGTAAAGCGATATTAGCATGCCGTGAATATGGACGCACGCTAGCGAAAGAGTGGGCGTTAACAAATCATACGGTTGCAGATGTAGTTGCACCTGTAAAAAATCAAGCTGTACTAGAACAATCTCCGCAGACCGTTGCAGTTCAAAAGTCAATACCAGAAAGTGCAGTGGCACAGTTTGATGCTGAGAGCTCGATGTTATGTACGGTATGTCAGTGGGTATACGATCCTGCGCAAGGTGAACCAAATCAAGATATTGCACCGGGTACAGCATGGTCAGACGTACCTGATTATTTCCTTTGTCCCGAGTGCGGTTTAGGTAAAGATGTGTTTGAAGAGATAAAAACTGAGGATGTAGCATGAGTTCACCCGTCGTTATCATAGGCAGTGGGTTTGCTGCTTATCAATTAGTTAAATCAATTCGTCGGTTAAGTAAGGAACAAGCAATTATTGTGATAACCACTGGCAGTGGTGATGATTATGTCAAACCTGAACTGAGCCATGTATTTAGCAAAAAACTGACTGCGCAAGATATGGTTAAGCAAAGTGGGATAGATTTTGCGGCTGAATATAATATTACCCTGATGAAAAATACCCATGTTGATAAAATCAATCGCACGGAAAAAACAGTGAGTTGTCACGGCATCGAGATAGCATACGATAACTTGGTACTTGCTACGGGGGCACAATCGTTTGTGCCATTTGTTGATGGGGATGCTGCCAAAGAGATTATTACGCTAAACAGTTTGGATGAATATCAGCAGTCACAGGAACAATTAGCGAATGCTAAATCTGTATTAGTTGTTGGTGCTGGTTTAGTTGGAACTGAAATTGCGATGGATTTGGCTATCGCTCATTATGATGTGATATTAAGCGACCGGTCAGATTCATTACTGCCTAATTTACTACCTGAATTTATATCATCTCAGCTGTATCAAGCAATGAGAAGGCAGGGAGTTAAGCTGCAGCTGGGTAATGAACTCAGCAAGATGACAAAAACGGATACTGGTATCGAGGTTCATTTTAAGAGTGGATATAGCGCCAAGGTTGATAGTGTGGTGTGTGCTGCTGGTTTGAAACCTAATACTACATTAGCGAGTTTGGTTGGACTCGCGGTCAATCGTGGTATTGTTGTTGATAAGCAATTAAGAACAAATGATCCACATATTTTTGCAATCGGCGATTGTGCTGAGATTGACGGTAAACATTTGGCTTTCTTACAGCCAATAATACTCAGTGCTAATGCGTTAGCAAAAACGCTAACGAATGCTGCGACGAATGTGATTTTTCCTGCGATGTTAGTCAAAGTTAAAACGCCGCTATATCCTATTCAATTAAGTGGGAATACCACTGCGGAAGATGCGCGCTGGCAAATAGAATTAACTACTTCGGGAATGACCGCAAAGGCTTTTGATCGTGATGAGGTGTTAATGGGTTTTGTGGTGACACAGGCAAACATGCCCGAAGCGTTTAAGCTATTACGCTTGTTACCTAACGTACACCAGGTGGCAAAATAGTGTAAGACGATTCTTAAAAAATTTAAGATTGAAAGCAACAGGCGGTAAGTAATCACCCTGTTGCTTGTTCGATTAAATCAGTGCTGTTTATTAGAAAAGTATTTTATCAAGTCTTGGCTATAATCTTCTATTGATGTGTATCCGTAGTACTTGATAGCATCATTACTGTCAATACCGTATCCATAGGTGATTAATCCAATCCATTCACTACGGTTTTCGATAATTAGCTGATTAATTCTGTTTATCAAACCATTCATATTATTATCTCCAGTTGAGTCTTTTCACTTACTTTCAAGTTTACTCTGTTGGCGATAACACATGAGTGTTCCCCATTCACATAGCAATACTATTCGCTCATTAGTTGCGTTATCATTACTTATTAGTACTAATCAGTATTATTGTTCTATAGGTCGAGTATATGAAAGAATATATTGAGAAGGTACCGCAACGCATTGGAATGTCTTGGCGGTATAAGAAAGTATTGGAAGAGGTAAAAAAATTTGATTGGCACCAACATGAAGAATATGAAATCGCCATACACCGCAATTTTAATGGGTTAAGTCTTATTGGAAACTATTGTAGCGATATCAATCATAATCACATGGTATTATTGGCGCCAAGTATCCCACATGCATTTTGCTCTGATAAACTGCCGATATCGCAGCGTTGTGAAACGCACGTGTTATGGTTTAAAAAAGAATGGATTGAGCAGTTAATCTATTGCTGCAGTGAACTCAAGCCATTACGTTCTGTTTTAAGCGAAGCGCAAAAAGGCATACAGTTCTCACTGACGACTGCAGAGCAAGTTTTTTTGTTGCTAGACGACGTGTTATTACTCAATTCCGTTGAGCAATTAGCAACTTTAATGCGTATTTTTTCGCTTTTAATTGATGATGAACAGCAAACGCCATTGTTATTGGGAAAGACCGCTCAAGGTGATCCGAATAATCACGTTGAAAATAAGCTTAGAAAGGCAGAAACGTTTCTTCTTAAAAATTTTCAGCGTCCTATTTATCAAGCGGACTTAGCGCGCCATTTATATGTTAGCGAGAGTACGATTAGACGGTTTTTCTTCAAACATTATAAAGAAAATTTTTCACAACACTTGATGAAAATTAGGTTAAATGTTGCCTGTGAACTGCTCGTTAACACTAAATTACCAATAAATATAATCATGGAAAAAGTGGGCTATTTTAATCAAGCTAACTTTAATCGTCAGTTTAAAGCCTATAAGCACGCGACCCCAAATAGTTACCGAAAAGCATTGAAACGATTAGATGATGGTAAATAAAACTAAAAAGGCCACAAACTTGAAGTTGCGGCCTTTTTATAGTTTATTAATTTAAACTAAATGGGCATTACAAATAACGCGCCTGTAGATGGGTTTTAAAGTGCGCAGGGTTTAATGTTTCACCTGTCGCTTTAGTGACTAAATCATTGGTACTTAACAGTGATGCATTTTTCCAGATGTTAGTTTTGAGCCAATTAAAGATAGGTGATAAATCACCGCTGGTAATGATTGCCGGAACATCCATCTGTTGCTTAATTGTCGTCATGAACTGTGCGGCGTACATTGCGCCCAATGTGTAAGATGGGAAGTAACCAAAGCTACCATCTGTCCAATGCACATCTTGCATACAACCATTACGGTAATTACCCTTGGTATCTACACCAAGGTATTGCTGCATTTTAAGCGCCCATAATTCTGGGATATCATCAACTTCAATATCGCCATTCATCAGTGCTTGTTCGATTTCATAACGTAGCATTACATGCGCAGGGTAAGTCACTTCGTCTGCATCAACACGGATAAAATCTGGCTTCACTCGTGTGTAGCACTGACTTAGATTAAGCGGGTTATAAATAGCCTTATCTGTACCTGAAAAAGCCTTCTGTATTTCTGGTGTCAGTAAAGTTAAAAACTCCTGACTACGGCCTAGTTGCATTTCAAATAACAAGCTTTGGCTTTCATGAATACCCATCGAACGCGCTTGACCTACAGGTAGGTGGTTTAATGCTTTTGGTAGACCTTGCTCATAACGAGCGTGGCCAGTTTCATGGACAACGCCCATCAAACTTTGGGTAAAGTCATCTTCTTCATATCGTGTTGTTATGCGTACATCTGAAGATACACCACCACAGAATGGATGCGTTGATACGTCAAGGCGGCCATGGTTAAAATCAAAGCCGAGGATCTGCATGGTTTTTAATCCCAGCTGTTGCTGAGATGCAATCGGGAAATGTCCTGTTGGCATAATGACATTGTCACTGCGTTGTTTTTCCTGGGCTGCGAGCGTTAATTCTGGTAACCATGACTTCACATCATCAAAAATAGGGTCTAGTTGGGCGCTGGTCATGCCCGGTTCGTACAAATCCATCAAGGCATCGTAGTTACTACAGTTGTTTGCTTGGCCGCGAATACTGGCTTCTTCACGTGACAGTTCAACGACTGTTTTTAAATTTTTAGCAAAACCTGCCCAATCATTTTCTTTACGCTGGGTGCGCCAAGCGTGTTCACATTTAGAACCTGCTAACGATTTTGCCGAGACAAGTTCTTCCGGTACCACGTTGGCTTGCTGCCAGCTACGGTCGATCTCTGCCAAGCTGGCTTGTTGCTCACTTGACAGGTTTTCAGCTTGCGCTTGGTTAATTAAGCCGGCAAGTTGTGGCGCGGTACTTTGCTGGTGGATCATGACAGCTAGTTCGGCCATTGCTTCAGAGCGTGCTTCATTACCGCCAGCAGGCATCATAGCTGCTTGATCCCAACCACAAATAGAAGACAGGTGGCTTAGGTTATGGATTTTTTTAAAGTGCTTAGATAACTCTTCATATGCTGAACTAGTGGTCATGTTAACTCCAAGTTTGAGACTGTTAATAGGGGAATATCAGCCTGATTTAGCTAATATTTTATCTAATACTCTAAAGGGTAAAATACGTTTTAACAAGGCAAATAAATAGGTTGGAAAGGTTACGTAATAACGGACTTTCGGATTTTTGCTTTCGATCGCATGAATAAGTGCTTTAGTTACTGCCTCTGGGCCAAGCGTAAACTGACTACTGACGTCTTTTTTACCTAACCGACTAATTTGCTGTTGGTAATCGGCATTATGGATACTGTTTTTTATATCAATATTGGCTTTAAGGGCTGACAGTGCATTGGCTCTAAATTGACTAACAATAGGGCCTGGTTCAATAAGCGATACCTTGATTGGTGAATCTAATAACTCCAGTCTTAATGTGTCTGTTAGTCCTTCTAGCGCAAATTTGCTGGCATTGTACGCCCCACGATATTTCATCGTTACTAACCCCAGAACCGAACTGTTTTGAATAATTCGGCCGCGGCCATTGGCGTGCATTAATGGAATAATTTGTGTGGTTAGCTCGTGCCAGCCAAATACATTGGTCTCAAATTGCGCTCGTAACGCATTTGTCGGTAAATCTTCGACTGCACCCGGTTGACCATAAGCGCCGTTATTAAAAAGCACATCAATCTTGCCATCGGTGAGTTGGGTTATATGTGCGACAGCAGCAGTAATAGAGGCTGTAGAACTTAAGTCCAGTTGCACACTTTCAAAACCTTGATCAATTAACCTTGTCACGTCTTGCGTTTTTCTAGCCGTGGCAAAAACGCGATAACCTGCCGCTTTCAGGCTTACTGCCGCGTGATAACCTATCCCAGTTGAAGCACCGGTAATTAATACTGTTTGCATTGTTGATATCTCTACATTGCTTTGTGCTTAACGCATAATAAATGGTTTATGAATCTGTAGTTTGTCATGAATTTCAGACACAAAAAAGCCCGTAACACTGTTACAGGCTTAGTTACTGGCTTAATGATACTCAAAAGTTCGTTATTAACCTTGTTCTAGTAATCTGCGTAGGTCAATTACGGCTGCATTAGCACGAGACAGGTAGTTTGCCATTACCAGTGAGTGGTTAGCAAACATACCAAAACCAGAACCGTTTAGAATCATAGGGCTGCTTACCGGTTGAAGTGATGCTTCCAATTCAAGGATTATTTGGTCAACACTTGCGAGGGCATTTTTCTTCTCTAATACACCTTTAAAGTCAACTCGAGCTGCTTTTAAATAGTGATAAAGTGCCCAAGAAGAACCACGTGCTTCCCAGAATACATTATCGATATCTAACCATGATGTTTTAACGGTAGAACCAGACTCTGTAAATGTGGATTGCTCAGCGCCAAGATCACCCGATAAATCAGTATTGATACGGTATTGACCAACAGACGCACTTAAACGTTGTGATAATGAACCAAGACGTTTTTCCACTTGTTTAAACCATTCTGCAAGATTATCTGCACGGGCATAAAATTGTGCATTTTTTGATTGTGAATCGTTTAATTTATCTAGGTATTTTTGAAGTTCAGATATTGTCTTTTTATATTCAGAATTGGCGTTAGTTGGGAACAAACGTGTGTGTTCAACATTTAACGAACCGTGGGCTTTTTGTAGATCTTTATTTTCAGTTGATTGCGTTTGTGAGCGGCTTAAGTCACGACGTAATACTAACATCAGATCACGTGATTGCTCTAATAATCCATATTCCCATGATGGCATGTTATCCATCAAAATTGCAGGTGGAAATATTGAATTGCTTAGGTAACCACCATTCTTGTCATCTAATGTTTGAAGTGTTTTAATCAGCGTGGCAGTGGTGTAAGAACCTACTGCAATATCAGTATTATTTTTAGTTAACTCTTCCGTGACTTGTGTTGGACTGAAGTTATCTGGCTCACAACTCCAATAAATGGCCGTTGCATAAAATATAATACTGACAGCAGCAATACCTGCAATGATTTTAGATTTACTCATCTGGTCGTTCCCTCGAATCATACATTAAGTTTAGTAATATTTACTCTAGTGTAACTCGCTGAAATGGTTGCAACAAGCCTAATCACAATATAAAAAATCCATGGCAATACTACATAAGCACCTTATGTTTTCTTTATTCTGACCACATGCATAATTTCTATCTTGAATCCTGCGACGTTTTCAACCTCAGGGTAGTAAGTCAGATTGACGTATACGCCGGTTAATGACCTATAAGCCTTTTTGCGTTTAAATTTGAAAGGTACGCTGTGGCCTTCTATCATGACAGTATTGAGGTACCATTCGTCTTTTTCTCTTTGTACATGAGAAGTGACTTTCTGAAGTTCTGAATGGGTTAATCCGGGATGCTTGTTGAGTAATTTATCGGGATCTGAAGCCATTTATTATAGTCTCATTGTATTTTAGTTACTTGAATATAGACGTTGCTTGCAATGTTGAACTTGTTGATGGCAACTTGAAATTATTGATGTTCTTTCATTAGTATATCTCAAAATGAGGTTAAACTTTGTTTATTGACGCTATTTTTCAGGTTTACGGGTGTAAATATGATATAAACTAAGTGTAAATTTTAACTCCCTTTCGATAATTACATTAGGGGTAGCAGGGAGAAAGATGTGAGACAAAATACACGTCATCAAAAAATAATTTCGCTGGTTAAAGAAGAAGGGTTTGTCAGTACTGAAGTCTTAGTTGAACATTTTTCAGTCAGTCCGCAAACAATCCGCCGAGATTTAAATGAATTAGCTGAAAAAAACTTGGTTCGCCGTCATCATGGTGGTGCTTCATTATTAGAAAGCAGTGTGGTTAATGATTCATACGTTAACCGCAAACAAAAAACAGCTAAAGGTAAAATGAAAATAGCACAAGCGATGGCGGAGCGAATTCCCGATGGCTCATCGTTATTTATTGATATAGGCACTACATCGGAAGCCTTAGCGCACGCATTGCTTACTCATACTAATTTACGAATTGTTACCAACAACCTGAATGTGGCGACGATTTTGATGCAGAAACCTGATTTTAGGGTGATTGTGGCTGGTGGTGAAGTGCGTAATAAAGACGCTGGTGTTGTTGGTGAAGCAACTGTCGACTTTATTAAGCAATTTAGAATGGATTTCGGTATCGTGACTATCAGTGGTTTAGATATGGATGGTTCATTACTCGACTTCGATTATCAGGAAGTACGTGTGACACAAGCTATCATTGAATGTTCACAAGAGGTATTTTTACCTGTTGACCACACAAAATTCGGTCGTAATGCTATGGTTAACATTGGTAATGTGAATCAAGTTAATAAACTATTTACTGATATCGAACCGCCAGAAGAACTTGTGAAGTTATTGCTGTTACATCAGGTTGAGTCGATTGTCTGTAAATCAACGTTAGAGAGTTAAACTATTAAATAATTATTAGATAAGGGAGTGTCTCGTGATCCGTGTTGTTTTTAATCAAAAAGGTGGCGTAGGTAAATCTACGATCTGTAGTAATTTGGCTGCTATCGCTGCATCAGAAGGCAAGCGTACGCTTATTATCGATTTAGATAGTCAATGTAATAGCAGTGCCTATTTATTAGGAAATGATTATAAGGTTGATTTTAGTGCTGCTGAATTTTTTGAGCAGACATTAAATATTATTATGAAAGGGCGACCTTATAATGACTTTATCGCGCAGACGGCATTTCCTAATCTTGCCATTATGCCAGCGTCAGAATTGCTTGGTGAATTGATTGTTAAATTAGAACAACGCCATAAGATCTATAAATTGCGTGATGCTATGGTGAAATTAAGGCGTGATTACGATGAAATTTATATCGATACACCGCCTGCATTTAACTTTTATAGTTTGTCGGCCTTGATTGCTGCGGATACTTGTTTGATTCCCTTCGATTGTGATGATTTCTCACGTCGTGGTTTATATAGTTTATTAGCCAATATTGAAGAAACACGACAAGATCATAATGATAAATTACGGGTAGAAGGGATTGTGGTTAACCAGTACCAAGGGCAAGCTAGTTTACCAAAAAAACTGGTTGCAGAATTAAGGTCGGAAAATTTACCGATTTTAAATACCCTGATCCACAGCTCAGTGAAAGTAAAAGAATCACATAATATTTCCCAGCCCTTGATCAATTGTGCGCCTAAGCATAAAGTGACACTGCAATTTTGCGATCTCTACGCTGAGATCTCTGCATAATATTTCCAATTGCTTTAGCTGAGGGATGAACCTTAGGCTAAAGCGGTTTGATTTCTTTTCACACTCATCTGTGTGAGTGTATTTTTATTAATCATCTTTTAGATAGCATTCGGCCTCAATGTTTGCTGTTTAAGTGATAAGCAAGGTAGTTATGTCAGTTAGTATTAATGACCTAGAATCATTTTTTCGTAATATCCAACAATCAATTATCACGGCTTTTCAGGCTGAAGAAACCAACGGCGAGTTTATCGCTGATCATTGGACTAGTCATCTCGGTCAGGGCACAAGTTGTGTATTACGTGACGGTGAAGTATATGAAAGCGCGGGTGTAAACTTTTCGATGGTAAGTGGCGATAAATTACCGGCGGCTGCATCGGCTAAACGTCCACAATTTACGGGGATGTCATATCAAGCGATGGGTGTGTCAGTAGTGGTTCATCCACGTAACCCGCATGCACCGACAAGTCACGCCAATGTACGCATGTTTATGGTGACTGATAATGATGGTCAACAGCACTGGTGGTTGGGAGGTGGTTTTGATCTAACGCCTATTCATTTGTACGCAGATGACGCTCGTCATTTTCATACAGTGGCGCGTGATGCTGTCGCTCCATTTGGTGATGAGCTGTACCCACTGTTCAAACAAGATGCAGATGAATATTTCTATATGCCACACCGTGAAGAATATCGTGGTATTGGCGGCATCATTTATGATGACCTGAATCAGTGGGATATTGAGAAAAGTTTAAGCTTTATTGAATCTGTTGCTAATGGTTATACGCAAGCTTATACGCCAATTATTGCTAAACGCAAAAATCAGCCGTATACAGAACAAGAACGCGAGTTCCAATTGTTCCGTCGCACCCGTTATGCGGAATTTAATTTGATTGTTGACCGTGGCACTATTTTTGGTCTGCAAAGCAAGGGGAGAACGAAATCTATTTTGATGTCTATGCCTCCGCTTGCCAGTTGGCACTATGATGATCTAGAGCCGCAGAATGAAGCGCAACAAGCGTTAGTTGATGTTGTTTCAGAACCTCGGACTTGGCTATAGTTTTATTTTGGACCACGCTTAATGGCGTGGTTTTAACGTTTAATTCGAACGAATGTGTTTCGAAAAATCTTTAATTATTGCCGCTGTTGTTCCCCATATTGGATATTTCCCCCAAGGCATAAAGGTCACTTCACGATACTTACCTTTAAATAAACTTTTTTCTATAATGTGATTGTCATTATCGAGCAGGAAAGATAACGGTACTTCAAAGATTTCATCGACTTCATTGGGATCAATCTTGGATTGGTAATCACTGTCGATCAAAGCCACGACAGGGGTGACATAATAACGGCTAATCGTTGCTCGACTGGGTAGTGTTCCTAATACAGTTATTTTATCGGCTGGAATACCTATTTCTTCATGGGTTTCACGTAATGCGGTGGCGATGGATGAACTATCTGTTTTTTCTGTTTTACCGCCTGGCAGCGCTATTTGACCACTATGGTGGCGTAGATGTGACGCGCGACGAGTTAGAATTAGATTCAGTTCTTGCTCTCGTTCGACAATAGGAAATAGCACGGCCGCAGGCGTAAACATTTTGGATAATTTACTCACCGATTTACTGCTAGGCGACAGTACAAAACGTGAAGTTAAAGAATTAATATCCATACGCGTCCTTGCAACTCATTAAGTTGAAATGAAGTACTATAATCTTGAAATAATGTACTTTAGTTTATTTACTGATTTATTATACTCATTAACTAAAGTACCGGATACCTCATTTAAAGTATAGGCTATATTACTCAATCATTAAAAATTAGCGCCATAGGTGGAGCGTGGGGTTGATAAATTCAATAAAAGTTAAGTACGATTAAAAATACTAAGTTGAGGTTTCTTGTTATGAGTTAATTGCGGCTTCTAATATCTGAACTATTTCATCTCTACTTTTGGCCGGATTTGCTTCTTGCATTTTGATCGCCCAGTCTAATGCTGTTAAACCGTTTTCTGATTTGATGCTGATATAAATGCTATGCTCTAGCAAAAATAAGACGCTCTCTTTATCAGTTAATAAGACCGCTGAGTGTAAAGCACTGAGCTTATTATCACTAGCATAATTAATACCATTAACGTTTAGGCCACTTTCAAGAAACGCTTCAGTTATCTGATATTTATAATCATTAGAACCACCCAATATAAAGGCAACCCCGGTGCTTGCTTGTAATTGCTTCGCCCCATTCTCAGTGATCCTAAAATTTACTTACGTGAGTCAAAATATCTGATTTTCCGTTATTGTCGGTAATATTAACATGGTAATAATAAGTACGAACTTCATATGTACCTTAAATGATAATGTCTGAAAAATGTGTCTTGATTCAAGTTCATATTTAAATAGCTCTTAGTACATCATCATTAACATATTCATTTTATTACTCTGAGGATTGAACTTGGAGGCTAAATAGAGTGGTAAGTAGGGATATTTTTATCATCCATGTCGATATTTTTCAATTACGATTAATCATATTATGGTGTGTACAATTAGTTATGGTAATTTAAAGTGTGATTTAAATCTTATCTCATAGATAAGTCGTTAAAAAATCACGTTTTGTAACTATTTAATGATTACACTAGGTCAATAATAAAGATATTGAACATGGAGTACTTAATTGTTGAAATTGCGATGCTATCGTACAGATAATTAGTGAAATGTTGTTTAATAAATTTAGGGTTAATAAGCTAGCTTACGTCTCATAAAAGAAGAAGGAAGATTCTCATTGAGCATTCGTCTAAAATTATCGATTTTGATTTTTACATTATTTTTAGTTGCTATTTTTAACACCATTTTTACTTTTCAGTTAGAAACTTATAGTAAAAAAAAACTAGGGTGGGTAAGTCATACACATGAAGTACTGCATCGAACGCAAGAATTTCTAAGTGCTATAACAGATTCTGAAACTGGGCAGCGCGGTTATTTACTTACCAGTGATACATCATATTTAGAGCCTTATCATAGAGGTATCGTTGCTGCTAAAGATTATCTAACGAAATTAAATATACTGACTTCTGATAACCCGAGTCAACAGGCCATTTTGGTTAGTGTTAAACAGGACATGCTATTGAAGTTTGATGAATTGATGCTAACAATTGAGCTTGTTCAAAGTGGTAATGCGGATAAAGCTCTTAGTATCGTAAAGCAGAACTCAGGTAAGAAATATATGGATAATATTCGAACCAATTTAAGTACGTTTATCAATGCAGAGCTTGTACTTCTCGAACAGAGAAAGGGAGATTTTAGGGAAAGTAGAACACAATTAATGACACTTATCGCAGTTGAAATTATATTTTTTATTGGTTTGGCTATCATTACGTTTACCTTTTTACAACGCAACTTTTTCCACCCGCTAAAATTATTACTTAAGAGTGCGAAAAAGGTAGAATCAAGCGAAAAGCTAGAAGTCATAGATGTTGTTGAAAAAGATGAGATGGGACACTTACTTGCAACATTTTTCGTAATGAGTGAAAACGTACTTCAAAGAGAGCAAGCATTAGATTACAAAGCGCATCATGATGAACTCACAGGGTTAAAGAATAGAATAACGCTCTCGAAAGAGGTTGAAGCCTCTATAAATGCCCTCGAAAGCACAAACGATAAGATTGCGGTGCTATTTTTAGACTTAAACTTATTCAAACAAGTAAATGATACGTTTGGCCACGATATTGGCGATTTGATCCTACAAGAAACAGCAAATCGCCTTAATAATGCAGTGCGTTCTAGTGATACGGTATTCCGTATTGGTGGTGATGAATTCCTAATTATTTTAAGGGACATCAAAGATAATAGGGATGTCGATTGTGTTGCAGAGAAAATACTCTCTGCCTTTGCAAAGCCAGCTATTATCGAAGGAAAACCGATGGATATCACAATTAGTATTGGTGCGGCGCTATCACCTGATGATTCAAAGAGTAGCAATGAAGTTATTAAGTTTGCGGACATTGCTATGTACGTGGCTAAACGTGACCAGGAAACCAGTTATAAGGTATTTAATCCTAGTATGTTAAAACGTGCCTATGATGGTCGATAACTTTTACTACCCTAAAAATATAATGTGAATTACGATTATAGTGGTATAGCTAATTTAGCGTATGCTGTGGTTAATGAAAGTGGAGATAATCGCTAGATTCTTTCATATCACAACAGTACACGCTAATCCAATATAAAGGCGCTCTCCCCCCTATTCGTGACTTGTATCCAATATTACTAAAACATTAGAAATAAGCATTTCAATTAGAGTTTATGTGAAGGGCTATTAAGGCAAGTTTAAATGTCAGATTGTTCATATCCTTATCCCGAGATGAACTTGCTTTAGTTCGAAGTCAGCAAACTAAATTTAGTTCATCAAACACTTAGGTGTCTTTCGACTTACTATTCTTGAAAGCGTTGAGAAAATAGAATTCTAGAGGAAACACTTCAGTGAAGTACACCATACCAATATGCTTAGCCGATTAAACCAATAGAATGTAACAAATATTAATCTCCATTAATATTTGTTACATTCTCTAAAAATTATAGAACCGTTAAAGTTCTTTAATATTTAAAGCATTTTAAGTTCTATCTTTAATTTAAGGTGGAATATTAATTTTATGACTAATTTTGCGCGAACAACAATCATAATATATTAAGAACAGGATATTTACGGTATGAAAAATTACACTTTACTTACAGCACTAACGTTCCTCTCGACCTCTGTAGTGGCTGAAATAATATCGGTAGATATTATCAACCTTGACTCAGGGAAGTCTAGAGGTATCGTAACCATTTCTGAAAGTGATTATGGCACTGTTTTCACTCCAAAATTAAAAGACTTACCTGCTGGAATACACGGCTTTCACATACATTCAAATGCTTCATGTGAAAGCAGTGTTAAAAATGGGAAAACCATACAGGGAGGGGCGGCAGGTGGTCACTATGATCCGAAAGAAACAGGTAAACACGGCTTTCCTTGGACCAGTGATAACCACCTAGGTGACTTACCAGCCTTATACGTTGGAATTGATGGAGTCGCTAATCAGCCTGTATTAGCACCACGAGTGAAACTCTCTGACGTAAAAGGCAGAGCGCTAATGGTGCACCTCGGTGGTGATAATCACTCTGACCACCCTAAAAAATTAGGTGGAGGTGGCTCTAGGGTTTTGTGTGGCGTAATAAATTAATAGCAGAAAAACGGTCTACCTACAATGGCTTTGTTGTAATACTAAACCTCACTTGATTTACTGCTGTTACATGCACTTACAGTTGTTAAGGCAAATTTAAAGTACCATATTGTTCATCTCCTTAATCCTGAGATGAACTTGCCTTAGCTTATGAATATGTCTACGCGTTAAATTTAGCTGTGTAGTAGCCGCTACTTGAGTGATCCGTTTATGACAAATATCTTTAATTACACCTAAACGATGAAGTTCTTTTTCATTCATCATAATCAACATTGCACAGCTCGATAATTAAACTTAATTCCAATGAGGCTTGTTGGAAAATAGGCTTGATATAGAATAGTGAGAATACAACATCACTGATTCAAAAATTTACAGATATTGTTAGATGACAATCTAAACAAGCTGCGCATAGCGCATGTTATGATTAATCGTTAGACACCTTTATAATCAAATATTTCCTACACCTGCACTCAAGTATGACTGCATGCGTTTTAACTTGGATCACGGCGATTAAATAGCGGTCGACAGGTGACATTGTGCAATTAAATGTAACTATATGAATAGAAAAATGGATTCAGTAAGCATTGAAAAACAATGACTTACTTGTTTCTAAATGCATTGCCATTAATCCGCTAAAGTATAGGTAATATCTTACCCATGAATTACTAGCGAATCAATGCCTTTTAAATCAATCACTTACATTTAACTGTTTTCTTTGTGGCGATTAAGTGGCGATTGAATTTGCTGACCGCCACTTTTTCTCCTCATATCAAGAGGGTTAAGCAATATAGCGTCATTTAAATGTGACGGTGCAAAATGAGAATATGCCATTGTCTGCTTAATATTAGTATGGCCTAAAATCTGTTGTAATACTAAGATATTACCCCCATTCATCATAAAATGACTTGCAAATGTATGCCGCAATATGTGGGTTGCTTGTCCTTTTGGCAATTCATCTATACTACTTTTTATCCTATCTCTAATGTCATTATAAGTGCAGGAAAATAACGGACCTGCAGTATCTGTGTGTATTTCGTCGTACAGGTCTTTTGATATAGGTACCGTTCTGTTGCGCTTGCCTTTTGTGTTGGTAAAGGTGATCTTGTATTTTGATAATTGAGTCACATTTAAATTCACAGCCTCCATAACTCGGCTGCCTGTTGATAAGCAAATTTTAATCACACGATTAACATCTCGATCAAGTGTGGTTGGATTGATATCTTCTAACAAGAAATCTATTTGCTTGTCATTTAAAAAGGAAGGTGGCTTTTCTTCAAGTTTAAACTTCTTTAGTTTGATAAATGGGTTTGGTAGTTTCCACTCATCCATTTTAATCAGCTCATTGAAAACGGTATTCAATATTGTGATCTCATAATTATGAGTTGATTTTGCTAATGAGTCTTCACTGTTACGGACCGATAAGCGCGTCGCACGATAATGGACATAATCATTGGCAGTTAACTCAGCTGCAACGGGATTATTTAATTGCTCACAAATGACTTGCAGTCTGTTATATGACTGGTCCCCGCTTTTTAAGTTCTTACCGTGCAGCGAGTACCACAGGTCTATTAAGTCAAGTAGGTGCCGTTTATCTTTTTTTATTCCCAACCATGGTTTCTTTTCGGCTTCTCTTATTGTGTGATTCTCAAAAGCAGTGGCTTCGCTTTTTGTTGCAAAGCGTTTTCTAATACGGCGACCAGCAGTCCCGTTGGGGTAGCATTCGCATAGCCAAGGTTTCTTGTTGCCGTCTTTGAGATTGCGGACAGACATGGTGGGGTTCCTATAACGTGTAAAAAGGTGTGTTTGAGATTATAAGTCATAAACACTGTTTTTATATACAGTTATAATGCTTATTACAGAAGTAAGCTATGTTTGATTTCGAGTGAATAAACATGGATAGATACAAAAAAAGCCTGTCATTAATACAGGCTAATTCAAGTCGATTTAAAACACTATAGGTGCTGATCTAAAAGAGCTAGATTAGGTTAACTTAGAGGAGTTAATAGCTAACCTGAAAAATATAAATTATCAAACATTTCATTATTATAAAAATGAGCAGTATCATTTAACTCAAAGTATTCACCATACCCTTTGGCATTCACCAATTTCAATGAAACCTCTATAGAACCTGCCCCAAGTTTTGTATTAGTATCCGATAAAGTCACCATCACCTGTGTTGGATGTTTAGATGATTGAACATAGTGAGACTTATCCCAGTTGCAGTCTACAGACACACTTTTGTTATTTTTTTGTTCTGAGCTGAATGATGCGCCATTCGTTGATACGTCACTTCTATTGATTGTTATCGAACAATAGTTGTCATTATCATTGCCGATGCTAATAGATACAGCAGGTTGTTCATTCATTGTAAAATCATAATTGCTAACACTTAGGATTTTTAGTTGCTCTGGGGCATGATTGTTATTTAGATCTGAATTTGCTGAATAGGCGATAAAAATCACATAGGTTGCCAACCAAAGAAAAGATACTGTTTTATAAGCTTTCGTAAACCCTTTTTTGAGGGTTACCCAAGCAAATAAGATCGGGAAGGTAAAAATCGCAAAACCAAGTACGATTTTAAAGATGGGACTTAAAGATTTTTTCATAATATAACTCCTAGGTGGTAAAACTAAGAGTTTACAATATTTGAATTATAAGTTCATGATTATTAAAATATTCAGTGGCTAATTAAACCTTACTAAATCCCACATTTACCTAATTTATTGCTACTGACTCATCGGTTGGTCGAGTAATTCGTCTCACTTTACTGAAAATGGTACAGATCACTTCACCGATAATTTCAACATCGTTAAGGTCATTACCTGTGATGGTGTATGAATCATAAAAGGGATTGTCACTATCAACTTTTAGCTTCGCACTGTATTTATTGAATTGTATACGCTTAATGAATATCTCGTTAAGCACGCGAAAAATATACACGCCTTCAAGAATGCTAAATGGAGAAAGCATTTTTTTTACTAAAATCATATCGCCATCAAACAAAGACGGTTCCATCGAGTCGCCCTTAACATACATGGACAATAAGCCTTCTGGATTCAAGCCCTGGTCTAATAAGGTTTGTGGATGTATGTCAACTGTATTTTTGCTTATGCCGCTTTCGACCAGTTCAGAGCCTGTGCCCGCTGAGGCGTGAACATCAAAGTGTGGGATTCTTGTGTACTTCAACGTATTGGGATGCGTGGTATTTGCACCGTCTTGGCCTGTGAGTAACCAATTAATACTTACCTTTGCAGTTTCAGCAATTAAATTTAATCGATCTAGAGTTGGATAACTAGCTCCCTTCATATAACTCTGAAGAGTTGTTGTTCCTAATCCTGACTCTGTTGAAAAAGATTTAATCGAAGTCGCCCCTATGACTTCTTTTAGACGTTCCCCGAAATCAGTGTACTTACCAATATTTAATTTACTCATACTATGCCTTTTAAATCAACCGTTTGGCGTATACATCTAATTAATCCAACTGAAAACGGTTGTGTTAAACTGATTTCGGATCAATAATGCTGATATCGGTTAAATGGTTGCATTTAACCGCATTTAGTTAACCGATAAGAATATCAGTAATGATGAGTGAAATCATCGAGGTACTGTAATTATTTAAACATTTATCTATTTATAAGGGGAATTACATGGCTAATACAGTTCTACAAATAGACTCACCGTATGTCACACGAAAAGTCTATTCGGATATCACTGGCATGTCAGTGCGCGTGATCGATACCTTCATCGCACGCGGCGAGATCCCAATCATGCCAAAGCGTTCTAAAAACGCGACAGTGTTAATCAACATGGTCGCACTATTTAAACAAGCTGATGAACAGGAACATTAAGCATGCCGTTCATCAATTTTATTCACAAATACCGACAAGAATTATATTTACTTGTGCCCAGTGTCATTCATCTGGTTCTTCTCGGTTATCTTTTTATCGTGGTCGCCACTGCGTAACTCCATCATCTCAAATAGGGAAATTTGTTCAATGTTTGAAATTAATGATAGTAAACAAAACGTAAATGACGCGGCTTGTATCCGTTTTGCTGATATTGAGAACGTAGAGTCAATAGCAAACGACTGTGGTATGCGTGGCCAGATGCTGCGTAATAAATTGAACCCGAATCAACCCCACCAATTAACGGTTAATGAGTTAATCAAGATAACCAAGGCCACTGACAACCACGACATTATCAACAGTGCGATTTTAGAAATTGGACTCGTTGCTGTTCGCCTGCCAAAGGCTGGTGACTCAAAACCGTTAACGCTGAGCGCAATGAGCGTTACAGCTGACATCGGTGAAATCAACCGCCACATCTTAGAAGTTGAATCTGACCGTCGACTACCGCGTCATAAGAAAGACGCAATTGTTAGAAAGGCACAACAAGCTGTACGCGAATTGGTTTTTCTTATGTCAGACGTTGAAAACCGCTGTGGTGGTGC